>NZ_MOMO01000048.1:0-3331 GCF_009933855.1 Pseudomonas sp. SG-MS2
TGCCCAGCAACTGCAACAAGTGCCGGGCATCAGTGAAGTCAAAGCCATGCGGCTGCAACGCGGTTTCGACATCGCCCGCTCCAGGCCTTTCGCCCATTGGCTGAGAGGCCTTGGCGTGCCTGCCCACGGCAACGTGCCTGAGCATGAGTATTGGCCGGCGCTTGCCAGCCGTTCCCCCAGCGAATGGCAAGCCTTGCCCGGCATCGGTGAAACACGCGCCAGGCAGCTCGCAGACTTCTTCGCCCAGGGAGAAATCCAGCGCATTGCAACACATCTGGGGAACAATGGCGTCGACGGTTTTCACATGGCTGAAGAGGCCAAATCCCACTAGCGAATGCGCAAAGACCTGTAAGGGGATTTCCGAATCTGAGCCTGGAAAAACCTGCCAAGGGTTTATAAATCGGTAAAACCAAGGCAGGATTTCCCCACTTTCTGCTGCCCCGCCCCGTTCAAGAGGCTTTTCATGAAACGTATTTCCACCCTTTTAGTGCTGGCAACGCTGGCTTTTTCAGCTAACGCCGCCCAGCCCGCCAAAGAACAACCCGCGCTCACCGGTTGCGCAGCCAAGCGCCAAGCGATTGTTGAACAGATCGAACAGGCCAAGGCCCACAACAACAGCAACCAACAGGCCGGCCTGGAAAAAGCGCTGAGCGAAGTCGATGCGAACTGCACCGATGCCGGCTTGCGCAAAGAGCGCGAACAGAAGGTGCTCGAGGCGCGCCACGAGGTCAACCAGCGCACCAAGGACCTGGACAAGGCCATGAAGAAGGGCGACCCGGAGCGCATCAACAAGCGCAAAGACAAACTTGCCGAGGCGAAAAAGGAGTTGCAGGAAGCTGTCGAAGACCTGGAGCGCTGAAGGCTGGCAACTAGCCTACGGCCTACAGGGCTTGCCGGGACACCGGCCCGGCACTCGACCAGTGGCCCTGCAGGCCTCTGGTCGACCATGCCTCAGTGGTTGCGAAACTCTGTATGGCAGGCCTTGCACGCTGCCTCGACCTTGTCCATAGGCGCCTTGAGCATCGCCGCGTCCAGTGGCTGCTTGCGTGTCACCGCCAGCAACTCGCCTGTCACCCCTTCCAACGCTTGCGCCAAGTCATGAAAGCGCGCCTGACGCTCCCAGACCTCGGGCCGCGCACTGCTGTCGCCATCATCCTTTACCTGCGGAAAATGCTGCCAGGGCGCATGGGCCAGGCTATCGAGTTTCACCGCACCCTCGGCAAACTTAGCCCCATCGAACGGCAACCGCCCGCGCAGCATGCCACCCATGTCCTCGCTGGTCTTGAGCATCTGCTTGAAGATCGCCTTGCGCTGCCCCAAGGGTGAGTTAGGATCGACACGGTCGCAGGCCACCAGGGACAGGCTGATCAGCAGTATGGCGGTGAAACATTTGAACATCACAGTCACATTGGCAGAGGAAAGGGCCACCAGTATCCTCGCCTGCCATGCAAAGACCAATACCCTTACGAACACTATGGGCAGCCATCCGCTGCTGCCCTCCAAGGATTCAACCATGAAATCTGCTCTGCGCCATCTCGCCTGGGCGCTGCCGGCCCTGGCCTTGCTGGCCGGCTGCAACGGCGGCGAAAACGCCAAGCCCGAACCCCACGCCGTCGCTACTTACACCCCTGCAGCTTGGGCCGACCTGCCCAGCGTCAGCGACAGCGACCTGGTCGCGGGTTTCAACGCCTGGCGCACTGGCTGTGAAAAGCTCAAGCGTGATCCGGTGTGGGCCGCCACGTGCGAAGCAGCACAGCCGATTGCCCTGGAGGCGCCCCAGGTGCGCACGTTCCTGCAAGCGCAATTGCAGGTCTATGGCCTGCGCTCGGCCGAGAACAACGCCAATGGCCTGATCACCGGCTACTACGAACCGGTCTACCCCGGCAGCCTGACACGCACCGAAGCGGCCAATGTACCGGTGTATGGCATCCCCGATGACATGATCGTGGTCGACCTGGCCAGCGTTTACCCGGAACTGAAGGGCAAGCGCCTGCGAGGCCGCCTCGACGGCCGCGTGCTCAAGCCCTATGACACCGCCGAGGTGATCTACCGGGACGGCGTGAAGGCCCCGGTACTGGCGTGGTTGACCGACCCGATGGACCTGCAGTTTCTGCAGATCCAGGGGTCAGGCCGGGTAAAGCTGGAAGATGGCCGTCAATTGCGCCTGGGCTACGCCGACCAGAACGGCCACCCGTACCGGCCGATAGGTCGCTGGCTGATCGAGCAGGGCCAGTTGAAGAAGGAAGACGTGAGCATGGGCGCCATCCATGCCTGGGCTCAGGCCAATCCGCAGCGTGTGCCTGAATTGCTGGCGAGCAACCCCAGCTATGTATTCTTCAGCACCCGCCCTGACAGCAACGAAGGCCCGCGCGGCTCGCTGAATGTGCCGCTTACCGCAGGCTACAGCGTGGCCATCGATCGCAAGGTCATTCCATTGGGCAGCCTGCTTTGGCTGTCCACCACGCGCCCGGACGGCACACCGGTGGTTCGGCCGGTGGGCGCTCAGGATACGGGTGGCGCGATTACCGGCGAAGTGCGTGCGGACCTGTTCTGGGGCACCGGGCCTGAGGCCGGCGAACTGGCGGGGAACATGAAGCAACAGGGGCAGATCTGGATGCTATGGCCAAAGGGCAAGCCACTGCCTGAAGTACCCAAAGTCCTTTGACTGGCTGCTGCTCTCCTCGCGGCTCACACGCGAGGAGGGCAGCCAGGCTTCAGGCCGAAACGACGAAGAACGACACGATCAGGGCCACCCCGGCGAACCACACCAGCGAGCGCAAAGCCGCCCAGTCCGCCAGATAGCAGATGATGTAAAGCAGCCGACTGGTGATGTACAAGACCCCCAGCACGTCCTGCGTCACCTGCTCGGCATTGCCCACGATATCGGCCACCAGCACCGCCGCGGCAAATGCCGGAAACGCTTCATAGCTGTTCTGCTGGGCGGCATGGGCACGCCGTGGCAGACCCGATAATGTGTCGAGGAAGGCGCGTGGGTCGTGATTGTCCTTCAAGCCGAAACGGCCACTGCTCACCTTGGCGATCAAGGCGCACAGCGGCGGCAGGAACAATGCGATCAGGATGCACCACAGGGCAACGGTCATGGACAGGACTCCTTCAGTCGTTAGGTTAGAGCTTCATCACCAGCATGCCTGCCAGTACCAGCCCGCAAGCTAGGAGTCTCGGGCCGCCAAAAGGTTCTTTGAGGTAGCGCATGCCCAGCAGTACCACCAGAATGACGCTCAGCTCGCGCAAGGCCGCCGCCTCGGCCACCGAACCCAGATGCATGGCCCACAATACCAGCGCGTAGCTGAACAACACGCAAAAGCCCACT
>NZ_MOMO01000049.1:0-27274 GCF_009933855.1 Pseudomonas sp. SG-MS2
ATCGAGCGCCGCCCGCGGCCTTGCGCTGATCGGTCGCTACCTGAGCGCGTGAGCGGTAGAATTGCGCGATTACCGCAATCCCCAGGCCCGTTTCGCCCATGAACACCCAGAGCATCATCGTCCCGAAACTCTCCACCGTGCCGGTGCACGAGGCCCGCGCCCGGGCCATCCTGCGCTGGCTGGTGCGCGAAAAAGTGGTCGAGGAGCAACTGACCACTTGCGGTCGCACCGGCAACCGCATGGGCCATGCCCTGGCCGAAGGCGCGCGCAAAATCGCCCTGCACCCGCAAAAGCTGCCGTTTGGCGCGCCGGTCAACGGCCTGGAAGTGATGCTCAAGCGCTGCATCTATACCCCCACCGAGGGTTTCCTCGAAGAAGCCGGCTGCCCCGAGTGCCGGCGCGAGGTGGGCGAACCCTTGTTCGAAAGCCTGGAAGAGTGGATGCCGGGGGTGAGTGACAACTTCACCTGCCCCTTGTGCGGCTTCGAGGACGACATCAATGGCTTCATTTACCTGCAGCCATGTGCCTTTTCCAACCTGGGGTTCATCTTCAACAACTGGGGCGAGGCCGGGTTTACCCAGGCCTTTCTCGACAGCTTCGCCGACTGGCTGGACCAGCCGGTGGCGGTGGTGCAGGTAAAACTGCCAGAACGCTGACCGAAGGCCCTTATTTTGCATTGAGCGGCGCGCCGTGGATGAGTATAATGGCGCGCTTCCATTTTTCCCGCCCGGGAGCCCCCGCGATGCTGCGTATCAGCCAAGAAGCCCTGACTTTCGACGATATCCTCCTTGTACCTGGCTACTCCGAGGTACTGCCCAATGAAGTCAGTCTCAAGACCCGTTTGACTCGTGGCATCGAGCTGAACATCCCTCTGGTTTCCGCCGCCATGGATACCGTGACCGAAGCGCGCCTGGCCATTGCCATGGCTCAGGAAGGCGGCATCGGCATCATCCACAAGAACATGACCATCGAACAGCAGGCCGGCGAAGTACGCAAGGTCAAGAAGTTCGAGGCTGGCGTGGTCAAGGACCCGATCACCATCGAAGCCGACGCCACCGTGCGCGACCTGTTCGACCTGACCCGCCTGAACAACATCTCGGGTGTTCCGGTGCTGGAGAACGGCGACCTGGTCGGTATCGTCACTTCCCGTGACGTACGCTTCGAAACCCGCCTGGATGCCAAGGTGCGCGACGTGATGACGCCCAAAGAGCGCCTGGTCACCGTGCGCGAAGGCGCCGACAAGAACGAAGTCCGCGAGCTGCTGCACAAGCACCGCCTGGAAAAAGTCCTGATCGTCGACGACAAGTTCAGCCTCAAGGGCATGATGACCGTCAAGGACATCGAAAAAGCCAAGGCCTACCCGCTGGCCAGCAAGGACGACCAGGGTCGCCTGCGCGTCGGCGCTGCCGTCGGCACCGGCAAGGACACCGGCGAGCGTGTTGCCGCCCTGGTAGCGGCTGGCGTTGACGTGGTTGTCGTCGATACTGCTCACGGCCACTCCAAAGGTGTGATCGACCGCGTTCGCTGGGTCAAGGAAACCTACCCGCAAGTTCAGGTGATCGGCGGCAACATCGCTACCGGTGCTGCGGCCAAGGCCCTGGCGGAAGCCGGCGCTGACGCCGTCAAGGTCGGTATCGGCCCAGGTTCGATCTGCACCACCCGTATCGTCGCCGGTGTCGGCGTACCGCAAATCAGTGCCATCGCCAACGTTGCAGCGGCACTGGAAGGCACTGGCGTGCCACTGATCGCCGACGGCGGCATCCGTTTCTCGGGTGACCTGTCCAAGGCCATCGTCGCCGGTGCTTCCTGCGTGATGATGGGTTCGATGTTCGCCGGTACCGAAGAAGCCCCGGGTGAAGTCGAGCTGTTCCAGGGCCGTTCCTACAAGGCCTACCGCGGCATGGGCTCGCTGGGTGCCATGGCACAGGCGCAAGGCTCCTCGGACCGTTACTTCCAGGACTCCTCGGCCGGTGCCGAGAAGCTGGTGCCGGAAGGTATCGAAGGCCGCGTACCATACAAGGGCGCCCTGGCCGCGATCATCCACCAGCTGATGGGCGGCCTGCGTTCGTCCATGGGTTACACCGGCAGCGCAACCATCGAAGAGATGCGCACCAAGCCGGAGTTCGTGCGCATCACCGGTGCCGGCATGGCCGAGTCCCACGTGCATGACGTGCAGATCACCAAAGAAGCCCCTAACTACCGGGTCGGCTGAAGCCTCCAGCGGTAAGTAGCAAGCTTCAAGCTCCAAGCGGTAGTTGCGTTGCAGCAGCTACCGCGTTTTCCCCGATCAACTTGCAGCTCGCAGCTAGACGCTTGCAGCTGCACCAGAGATTGAGTCATGGCCCTCGACATTCACGCTCACCGCATCCTGATCCTCGATTTCGGTTCCCAGTACACCCAGCTGATCGCCCGCCGCGTGCGCGAAATCGGCGTGTACTGCGAACTGCACCCGTTCGACATGGACGATGAAGCGATCCGCGAATTCAACCCGCGCGGCATCATCCTCGCCGGCGGCCCCGAGTCGGTCCACGAAGCCAACAGCCCGCGTGCACCGCAGGCCGTGTTCGACCTGAATGTACCGTTGCTGGGCATCTGCTACGGCATGCAGACCATGGCCGAGCAGCTGGGCGGCAAGGTCGAAGGTTCGGACCTGCGCGAGTTCGGTTATGCCCGCGTTGACGTGGTCGGCAAGAGCCGGCTGCTCGACGGCATCGAAGACCACGTTGATGGCGACGGCGTACTGGGCCTGGACGTGTGGATGAGCCACGGCGACAAGGTCACCCAGATGCCGGGCAACTTCAACATCCTGGCCAGCACCCCGAGCTGCCCGATCGCCGGCATGTTCGACGACGCGCGCGGCTACTACGGCGTGCAGTTCCACCCGGAAGTGACCCACACCAAGCAAGGCGGTCGCATCCTGTCCCGCTTCGTGCAGGACATCTGTGGCTGTGAAGCCCTGTGGACGCCTTCGAACATCGTCGAAGACGCCATCGCCCAGGTGCGTCAGCAAGTCGGCTCGGCCAACGTCCTGCTGGGCCTGTCTGGCGGTGTCGACTCCTCCGTGGTAGCTGCGCTGCTGCACCGCGCCATCGGCGACCAGCTGACCTGCGTCTTCGTCGACAACGGCCTGCTGCGCCTGCACGAAGGCGACCAGGTGATGGCCATGTTCAAGGAGAACATGGGCGTCAAAGTGATCCGCGCCGATGCCGAGAAGCAGTTCCTCGACAACCTGGAAGGCGAAGCCGACCCGGAGAAGAAGCGCAAGATCATCGGCCGCACCTTCATCGACGTGTTCGATGCCGAAGCCAGCAAACTGGACAACATCCAGTTCCTCGCCCAGGGCACCATCTACCCGGACGTGATCGAGTCGGCCGGCGCCAAGAGCGGCAAGGCCCACGTGATCAAGTCGCACCACAACGTGGGTGGCCTGCCGGAGGAAATGAACCTCAAGCTGGTCGAGCCGCTGCGTGAACTGTTCAAGGACGAAGTGCGCAAGATCGGCCTGGAGCTGGGCCTGCCGTACGACATGGTCTACCGCCACCCGTTCCCGGGCCCGGGCCTGGGTGTGCGTATCCTCGGTGAAGTGAAGAAGGAGTACGCCGACATCCTGCGTCGCGCCGACCACATCTTCATCGAAGAGCTGCGCAAGGCCGACTGGTACCACAAGACCAGCCAGGCCTTCGTGGTGTTCCAGCCGGTGAAATCGGTTGGTGTCGTGGGCGACGGCCGTCGCTACGCCTGGGTCGTGGCCCTGCGTGCTGTCGAGACCGTGGACTTCATGACCGCGCGCTGGGCGCACCTGCCTTACGACCTGCTGGAAACCGTCAGCGGCCGTATCATCAACGAAATCGACGGTATCTCGCGCGTGACTTACGACGTGTCGAGCAAGCCGCCGGCCACCATTGAGTGGGAATGAGTTGAGCCACAAGGGCGCTGCAAGGCGCCCTTGTTGTTTGCGGTTCGCAAAGTGGTTGATGGTCTTCAATGGGCTACATGACGCATGCCCCGCATCCTGAGGAAGATGTCCAGATCGGAAAGATGCTCTAGTCGTCGCTCATGAATGGTCGGCCAGTCTGCTCGCTCGATGTAATAGAAGCGTCCATCGCGTTTGACGGGGGTGCGGCGCAGGCTAAGGTCGCGGCTGCGATTGATCAGGTACGTGTCGCTGTCGATATGTTCAAAGGTGTAGTCACCCGGCCTGATCAGCAATGTTTCAAAATCGGTCGCCGCTGTGGTGAATGGCTCAATCGAGGTGCGCAGCCGTATGTCGCTTTTCAGGTGCCAGACTTTGCCCCCCTTTTCTGGCGCGTCTACACCAGGGTCGACCGCATAGCTGTCGACGCCTCCGACCGGAGTATCCTCGACGCGCAACCCTACCACGCCTTCGGTTTCTGCCAGGCCTGTAACGCCATGGAAGTTATTGGCATGGGTGTTACCGACCAATGCGACCCATTTGCCTGGCCCGCGGGCAGCCTGGTCAGCTTCGATGATCAGGTGAGCATAGAAATTCATCATCTCCTGACGTGCCACAGGGGATGGTGGCGTTGCCCACGCCTGGCGGTAGCTTGCCATGCAGTCGATGGACTGGATACGCAAGCCGTTTTTCTGCGCCTCCAGCAATACCCGGCGGAAGGTGTATCGGCCTGCCAGGTCGGTCTGGTGTCCAAAGTCCTGTGCGGTGATATAGCGGTCCAGCGCTGTGGGCAGTTGGCCGCTGCGGTTGAAGGCGTCCAGGTCGGCCTGCTGGAAGTCGGTCGTGAAATGTTCCATGTACAACGTCTTGACCTTCAGCTTGCGTAGCACAGCCATGTTGTCGATCAAGAAGCGCTTGCTACCCAGGCTGCTATGCGCCTCGCCTACCACCAGGCCCTGGCTGTTCTCATAGATGTTTTGCAGGATCTGTTTTGGCGTTGTTCCGGGGCTTATGTCTGGTAATCGAGGGCGCGCAGGCGCTTGCACAGTAGCCATGAAGTCGCGGGCATCCGTAGCCAGTTGTTCGCGAACCGTGAGAAAGCGAGCGACGGCCGCTAGCCTGTCAGGGTCATGAATATTGATTCGCACCCCTGTTAGCTCTTCGTCTGCCACGTCTTTGAGTGAGGCGCGCAAGTCGGCAGGCACTTCGTAAGGTGTGGCGGCTAGCGCAGGCTGGCTTGTCCCGGTGGCGCGGCGCCCCCAGATTTTAAGCCTCGGGAGCATGCCACCCTTGAGCCCGCCCCGGTCGACGGGATACCAATGGCCCTCGTCATCCAGCCGGATGGGCTGGCTTTTGTAGAAAGAGAAGGGGTTCTCGGGAGGCACAATGGCCCAGGTTTTCAGCTCGGGCGCAAAGCGCACCTGATAGGGTAGCTCGTCGATCAGTACATAGAACTGCCCATCCTGCGTATAGATACCTTGGAGTGCTCCTGTGCCGGGCTCGCCGCTCAGTAGAACGTTGGTTTCGAATGGGCTAAGCAACGGCCAGCCTTCTGCGGGCTGGAACGGCGCAGGGACCCAGGCTTTCACCGCATCCGTCACGCTGGCATCCTCCTCCTCGCCCTGGACCACTTCGCCGGCCGTGGCTGGATCTTCTGCCGAACCTATGTTTTTCCCTGTGCCTGCTTCAGTGACCTCGGCCAGTTCTGCAATGGGTTGCCCCGGCGCACTCAGGAGAAACGTGGCGTTGAACAGGGTTTCGATGGCCGAAAGAATTGCGCCTGTTACGCCTGCCTTACGTTCGCAGGTTGTATGGCCACTGATCGCTTGATCGATATTGAGGCCAGTTTCTGCCATGCCGGCACCCACCAGGGCCAACGCAACGGGCCAGTCCACCGCAGCCATGGGGCCGAAGACTCTCAGCGACGCTCTCAGGTAGCCGATCCACAGTTGTTTGCGCAAATCGTCATTCGAGCGCAGGGAAAAGTGCGCATCATCGAGCATTCGCTGATGGGCCTTGTCGCGCAGCCAGCTAAAAACATCGCCATCGATTCGCTGATCGAGCGTGTTAAGGCCGGAGTAATCATCTTTTCCCCAGCCTTGATACAGCAGGTCGACAAGGTGGTTGAGCCCGATGCTGGTATTGCCCTCGTCACGATCTTGGAGGGAGAAGTGCGCCATGAAGCGGGCCCGGTTTTCGGCCTGATTGCAGTGGTTGAGCACCCACCAGAACAGCGCCTGATCATTCTCGAACACCTGCAATGCATCGACATCGCCGGGCAAGTAGACAAGTTGCCTGCCATCTTGCATTTGTACGCGCAGGATATCCGTAGCCACATGTCCGCCGATATCGAATGTGCATGCACGAATACCCTTGCCCGTTGCAGACTGATGTTGCAGTGCTTCTATCGAAGGCGGCCAGGAGATGTCTCCCACCAAGGCTTGGGTGACTTCCCGGCAACACTTTGCAAGCCCTGACGTGGGGGCCTGTGCACAGGCTTCTAGCACTTTGCTCAGGAAGTTGGCCTTGGCCAATGTACGAAAGTTCTCGGAATGCGTTGACCAGAATGACTTCAACCGGCTTTTGAAGTGACTGGCGAAATCGATGCTCCAGAAGTGCTCCAGGACATTCCTCGCGTCGAGTCGCACTTCGTTGAGCTCGTCGTAGGCATCTTTGCCAGGGCCATCGCTGTAGAAACCGACGAGGTAGCCGAGCAAGTCGGCATTGTCCTGATCATTGGCATCGAAGCGGTGCATGACCAGCTGGGGCAATGTCAGGGACTCGTACGGTGGGTCCAGATGTTGCCATCCGTTGAAGGTTCTGGGGCTGCTGACGGCGGTGTGAAACCGGTGCAGATAGACGCTGTCGGGGTCATGTGCCTGCAAGCCATGCCGGTCAAGGATCTGCTGCGCGACCTCTCGCGCCATCTGGCGCATGTCCGGGCACGTTTCACTCACTTGCCTGGCCAGCTTGGTCAGCGAATCAAGGGTATCTGGTTGCGGTTTGCCAAGTAACATAAGGGCTCTCAAGGGTCGAGGGTGAGGGCCGGAAAGTGGCAGAAACGGTGCCGTGGTGGCGGTATATAGTGCCTGCCAGGTGTGCTCAGGGCAGCGCTATGCAACACTTCACTTAATCTTTCCCATTTGCAGGTGTATCGTATTCGCCCTTCATCGCCAGCCGTGCTGGCAGCTTGATTGCGCTTAAACGAGGTACCCGCACCGATGTCCTTCACCCGTCGACAAATGCTCAAGGGCCTGACCGGCCTGGTTGTAGTAGGCCTGGGCGCCGGAGGCGCAGCGCGGTACTGGCTGGGTAAGGTCGAGGACGAGAATGCCGGGCACGACTACGAGCTGATCGCGGCGCCCCTGGAGGTCGAGCTTGTGCCCGGCTTCAAGACCGAGGCCTGGGCGTTCGGCCCGTCGGCGCCAGGTACCGAGTTGCGGGTTCGCCAGGGCACCTGGCTGCGGGTACGGTTCATCAACCATCTGCCGGTGGAAACCACCATTCACTGGCATGGCATCCGCCTGCCGCTGGAAATGGACGGTGTGCCGTATGTGTCGCAGTTGCCGGTCAAGCCGGGCGAGTATTTCGACTACAAGTTCCGTGTGCCTGACGCCGGCAGCTACTGGTACCACCCGCACGTCAGCAGCTCTGAAGAACTCGGCCGCGGCCTGGTCGGCCCGCTGATCGTCGAGGAGCGTGAGCCAACCGGTTTTTTGCATGAGCGCACGCTGAGCCTGAAGAACTGGCACGTGGACGAGCAGGGTGCCTGGCTGCCCTTCAGCATCCCCCGGGAAGCGGCGCGCAATGGTACCGCCGGCCGGCTGATCACCATCAATGGCCAGGCTGACTCGGTCACCGAATTACCGGCCGGGCAGGTGGTGCGCCTGCGTCTGCTCAACCTGGACAACACCTGGACCTACCGCCTGAACCTCAAGGGCGGCAATCACGAGGCCAGAATCTACGCCCTCGATGGCAACCCGGTCACCCCGCGTGTGCTCGATGACGAGTACTGGCTGGGGCCAGGCATGCGTGTTTGCCTGGCGATCCGCATCCCCGAGGCAGGTGAAGAGATTTCCCTGCGCGACGGCTTCGTGCGCTTGGGCACCTTGCGCTCGGTAGCCAGCAACGATGCGCCCAGCGACTGGCCGCCTGCCTTGCCGCCGAACCCTGTGGCCGAGCCGGACCTGGAGAATGCCGAGAAGCTGAACTTCAATTTCGAATGGGTGGGCAAGGTTTCGGTCAACACCGAAAATGGCAGGCCGCCAAGCCTGTGGCAGATCAATGGTCAAGCCTGGGACATCACCGACAAGACCTGCGCCGACCGGCCGATTGCCACGCTGCAAAAAGGCAAGAGCTACATCTTCGAGTTGAAGAACATGACCCAATACCAGCACCCGATCCACCTGCATGGCATGAGCTTCAAGGTCATTGCCTCCAACAGGCACAAGATCGTCGAACCGTGGTTCACCGACACCTACCTGCTGGGCAAGAACGAGCGGGCCCAGGTGGCGCTGGTGGCCGATAATCCAGGCACCTGGATGTTCCACTGCCATGTCATCGACCACATGGAAACCGGCCTGATGGCCGCGATTGCGGTGGTCTGATGCGCCCACAGATCATCGATCGCAGCCGTGATCAGGAATTCATGCGCATGGCCCTGGACCTGGCGGCACAAGGTGCCGCGCTGGGCGAGGTGCCGGTGGGCGCGGTGCTGGTGCAGCACGGCCAGGTGATCGGGCAGGGCTTCAACCGGCCGATCATCGACAGCGACCCCAGTGCCCATGCCGAGATGGTCGCCATCCGCGCGGCGGCAAAGTCTGCGAGCAATTACCGCCTGCCGGGCAGCACCCTTTATGTGACCCTGGAGCCTTGCAGCATGTGCGCGGGGCTGATCGTGCATTCGCGGGTCGCCCGGGTGGTGTATGGCGCGCTGGAGCCCAAGGCCGGCATCGTGCAGAGCCAGGGGCAATTTTTCAGCCAGGGCTTCCTGAACCATCGGGTAATGTTCGAAGGAGGGGTGCTGGCCGAGGAATGTGGCGCAATCTTGAGCGAATTCTTCAAGGCGCGGCGCGCCAAGGTGTAGGAGCGGCCTCGTGTCGCGAAAGGGCTGCAAGGCAGGCCCGCCTTTAATGCCTCAATACTGAACCCTGGACAGCTGTGCGGGCCTTTCGCAACACAAGGCAGCGCCTACATCGGCGGCGACTGTTCCGCCGGTTTGTCCTTGTTGACCCCCGGTACGTGCAGGTTGCCCTCGGCCACCTGGCCCTCGAGCTGCGGCTGGGTCACCCAGGTGAGGATGTCGTAGTAGCGGCGGATGTTGGCCACGAAATGCACCGGCTCGCCACCACGGGCGTAACCGTACTTGGTCTGGCGGTACCACTGTTTCTGCGACAGGCGCGGCAGCATCTTCTTCACGTCCAGCCACTTGTTCGGGTTGAGCTTTTCTCGTTTGGCCAGCGTGCGCGCGTCTTCAAGGTGGCCGCTGCCGACGTTGTAGGCCGCCAGGGCGAACCAGGTGCGGTCTGGCTCCTTGATGCTGTCGTCGAGCTGCTGCTTGACCAGCATGAAGTATTTGGCACCACCTTTGATGCTCTGCCTCGGGTCCAGGCGGTTGGACACGCCCATTGCCTGGGCGGTGCGCTGGGTCAGCATCATCAGGCCGCGTACGCCGGTCTTGGAGGTGACTTCCGGTTGCCACAAGGATTCCTGATAACCGATCGCGGCCAGCAGGCGCCAGTCCACCTGTTCGACCTTGGCGTAGCTCTTGAAGTATTTTTCGTATTTGGGCAGGCGCTGCTGCAAATGCTGCGCAAATGTGTAGGCGCCCACGTAACCGAGCACGTCGACGTGGCCGTAATAGCGGTCTTTCAAACGCTGCAGGGTGCCGTTTTTCTGCGATTTGTCGAGGAATTCGTTGACTTCGTTCAGCAGGCTGTTGTCTTCGCCCGGGGCGACCGCCCAGCGTTGGTTGCGGGTTTCGCCAAGGTCGAAGGCCACCCGCACGTTGGGGAAGTACACCTGGTTCATCGCCAGTTCGTTGGAGTCGACCAGCGTCAGGTCGACCTGCCCTTCATCGACCATGCGCAACAGGTCGACCACCTCCACCGCGTCGGACTCTTCGTATTCCAGGCCCGGGTAGCGCCTTTTCAGTTCGGCCAGCTGGTCGGCGTGGCTGCTGCCTTTGAGCACCATGATCTTCTTGCCGACCAGGCCCTTGGGGTTTGTTGGGCGCGAGCGGCCGTTGCGATAGATAACCTGAGGGGTCACTTCCAGGTAAGGATGGGAGAACCTGGCCTGGGTCTTGCGCCGCTCGCTGCTGACCAGGCCGGCCGCTGCCAGCACCGGACCGGACGGTTTACCCAGGTCGTCGAACAGTTCGTCGAGGTTGTCGGCGGTCTCGATCTCCAGCTTGACGCCAAGATCGTCGGCGAAACGCTTGACCAGCTCGTACTCGAAGCCGGTTTCGCCGTTGCGGTCCTGGAAATAAGTGGCCGGGCTGTTGCGGGTGATCACGCGCAGCACGCCGTCCTCCTTCACGCGCTCGAGGGTGCTGGGTTTTTCAACGCAGGCACCGAGCAACAGAAAGAGACCGGTTGCGAAAAGCCATTTGGCGCAACGCTGGCGCAAAGCAGTATGGGCGAACATAGCTTGCAGTATACGCAAAGGACGGGGGGCGCCATATCTCGACAACTGCCAGGTTGTCTGGTAGCGCGTTCTGTGATGCAAGCTGCAAGCGGCAAGAAAAATGCGACCTACGCGCCACCTGTTTTTTCTTGTAGCTTGCAGCTTGCGGCTTGTCGCTTTTTTTGACCCCGAAGTCCGGTTCCGCCGCCCGGCAGCATTGCCCTCTGGCGGGTGCCGCAAGCCGCGGAATTAGGCTAGAATGCACGGCCTCTAAGCACACCCCTTCCTGAGGCTGTCCCGACGATGTTGATCCTGCGCGGCGCTCCTGCCCTTTCTGCCTTTCGCCACGGTAAATTACTCGAGCAACTGAGCCAGAAAGTCCCCGCTGTTACTGGTTTGTATGCCGAATTTGCCCACTTCGCCGATGTCGACGGCGAGCTGACCGCCGACCAGCAGCAGGTGCTGGGCCGTCTGCTCAAGTACGGCCCGAGCGTGCCGGTGCAGGAGCCGACTGGCCGCCTGTTCCTGGTCGTGCCGCGCCTGGGCACCATCTCGCCCTGGGCCAGCAAGGCCAGCGACATCGCCCACAACTGCGGCCTGCAGTCGATCCAGCGCCTGGAGCGTGGCATCGCCTACTACGTTGCCGGTGACCTGAGCGACGCCGACGCCGCCGTTGTCGCCGCTGAACTGCACGACCGCATGACCCAGCGCGTGCTGGCCCAGCTGGAGCAGGCGAGCGACCTGTTCAGCCACGCCCAGCCCAAGCCGATGACGTCGGTCGATATCCTGGCCGGTGGCCGCGACGCGCTGGCCAAGGCCAACATCGAGCTGGGCCTGGCCCTGGCCGAAGACGAGATCGACTACCTGGTCAACGCCTTCCAGGGGCTCAAACGCAACCCGAACGACATCGAGCTGATGATGTTCGCCCAGGCCAACTCCGAACACTGCCGCCACAAGATCTTCAACGCCAGTTGGGACATCGACGGCCAGGCTCAGGAAAAGAGCCTGTTCGGCATGATCAAGAACACCTACCAGATGCACAGCGAAGGCGTGCTGTCTGCGTACAAGGACAACGCCTCGGTGATCGTCGGCAACGTTGCCGGCCGTTTCTTCCCGAACCCTGAGACCCGCCAGTACGGCGCGGTGCAGGAGCCGGTGCACATCCTGATGAAGGTCGAGACGCATAACCACCCGACCGCCATCGCTCCGTTCTCCGGTGCCTCCACCGGCTCGGGCGGCGAAATCCGTGACGAAGGTGCTACCGGCCGTGGCGCCAAGCCAAAAGCCGGCCTGACCGGCTTCACCGTGTCCAACCTGCGCATCCCGGGCTTCGAACAGCCATGGGAGCAGGCCTACGGTAAACCTGAGCGTATCGTTGACGCCCTCGACATCATGATCGAAGGCCCGCTGGGTGGCGCAGCGTTCAACAACGAATTCGGTCGCCCGGCTCTGACCGGCTACTTCCGTACCTTCGAGCAGGCCATCAACACCCCGCACGGTGAAGAAGTGCGCGGCTACCACAAGCCGATCATGCTGGCCGGCGGTATGGGCAACATCCGTGAAGACCACGTACAGAAGGCCGAAATCACCGTCGGCGCCAAGCTGATCGTGCTCGGTGGCCCGGCCATGCTGATCGGCCTGGGCGGCGGCGCCGCTTCGTCGGTCGCCACCGGTGCCAGCTCGGCGGACCTGGACTTCGCCTCGGTGCAGCGCGAAAACCCGGAAATGGAGCGCCGTTGCCAGGAGGTCATCGACCGTTGCTGGCAGCTGGGCGACAAGAACCCGATCGCCTTCATCCATGACGTTGGCGCCGGCGGCATTTCCAACGCCTTCCCTGAACTGGTGAACGACGGTGGCCGCGGTGGCCGCTTCGAACTGCGCAATGTGCCCAACGACGAGCCGGGCATGGCCCCGCACGAAATCTGGAGCAACGAATCGCAGGAGCGTTATGTGCTGGCCGTCAGCGCTGTCGACTTCGAACGCTTCCAGGCCATCTGTGAGCGCGAGCGCTGCCCGTTCGCCGTCGTTGGCGAGGCGACCGAAGAGCCGCACCTGACCGTGACCGACAGCCACTTCGGCAATACGCCGGTGGACATGCCGCTTGACGTGCTGCTGGGCAAGCCGCCGCGCATGCACCGTTCGGTAACCCGCGAAGCCGAACTGGGCGATGATTTCGACCCGAGCAAGGTGGACCTGGACAGCGCCGTGCAGCGTGTCCTGAACCACCCGGCGGTTGCCAGCAAGAGCTTCCTGATCACCATCGGCGACCGCACCATCACCGGCCTGGTGGCCCGCGACCAGATGGTCGGCCCATGGCAGGTACCGGTGGCCGACTGCGCCGTCACGGCCACCAGCTTCGACGTGTACACCGGTGAAGCCATGGCCATGGGTGAGCGCACGCCGCTGGCAGTGCTCGACGCGCCAGCGTCCGGCCGCATGGCGATCGGTGAAACCCTGACCAACCTGGCTGCCGCGCAGATTGAAAAGCTGTCCGACATCAAACTGTCGGCCAACTGGATGTCCGCTGCCGGCCACCCAGGCGAAGACGCCCGTCTGTACGACACCGTCAAGGCTGTCGGTATGGAGTTGTGCCCGGAGCTGGGCCTGACCATTCCGGTCGGCAAGGACTCCATGTCGATGAAGACCAAGTGGAGTGAAGAGGGCGTCGAGAAGAGCGTCACTTCGCCAATGTCGCTGATCATCACCGGCTTCGCCCCGGTCACCGACATCCGCAAGATCCTGACCCCGCAACTGCGCATGGACAAGGGTGAGACGGACCTGATCCTGATCGACCTGGGCCGCGGCAAGAACCGCATGGGCGCTTCGATCCTGGCGCAGACCTACGGC
Organism: Pseudomonas sp. SG-MS2; assembly: GCF_009933855.1. Taxonomy (NCBI): domain Bacteria; kingdom Pseudomonadati; phylum Pseudomonadota; class Gammaproteobacteria; order Pseudomonadales; family Pseudomonadaceae; genus Pseudomonas; species Pseudomonas sp. SG-MS2. Next base: position 13,388 of record NZ_MOMO01000049.1, read on the forward strand.
AAGATCGCAGCCCAGGCTCCGGACGTCGACGACGCCGAAGACCTCAAGGCGTTCTTCGCCGTGATCCAGGGCCTGAACGCCGACGGCCACCTGCTGGCCTACCACGACCGTTCCGACGGCGGCCTGCTGACCACCGTGCTGGAAATGGCCTTCGCCGGCCACTGCGGCCTCGACCTGCAACTGGACCCGCTGACCGACAACAGCAATGACGTGCCGGCCATCCTCTTCAACGAAGAGCTGGGCGCAGTCATCCAGGTTCGCCAGGATGCTACCCCGGACGTGCTGGCGCAGTTCAGCGCCGCAGGCCTGGGTGAAGGTTGCGTGGCGGTGATCGGCAAACCGGTCAACAACGCCGAGGTGTCCATCAGCCTGAACGGCCAGGTGCTGTTCGACGACGACCGTCGTATGCTGCAGCGCCAGTGGGCCGAGACCAGCTACCAGGTTCAGCGCCTGCGTGACAACGCCGACTGCGCTGACCAGGAGTTCGACGCGCTGCTCGAAGAAGACAACCCGGGCCTGTCGGTCAAGGTTGGTTACGACGTCAACGAGGACATCGCTGCGCCGTACATCAAGAAGGGCGTGCGCCCGCAAGTGGCGATCCTGCGTGAGCAGGGCGTCAACGGCCAGGTCGAGATGGCTGCCGCCTTCGACCGCGCCGGCTTCGCCGCCATCGACGTGCACATGAGCGACATCCTCGCTGGCCGCGTCGACTTCGAAGCCTTCAAGGGCCTGGTTGCCTGCGGTGGTTTCTCCTACGGTGACGTGCTCGGTGCCGGTGAAGGCTGGGCCAAGTCGGCCTTGTTCAACGCCCGTGCCCGTGATGCCTTCCAGGCCTTCTTCGAGCGTACCGACAGCTTCGCCCTGGGCGTGTGCAACGGTTGCCAGATGATGTCCAACCTTCACGAGCTGATCCCGGGCACCGAGTACTGGCCGCACTTCGTGCGCAACCGCTCGGAGCAGTTCGAAGCCCGTGTGGCCATGGTCGAGGTGCAGAAGTCCAACTCGATCTTCCTGCAGGGCATGGCCGGTTCGCGCATGCCGATCGCCATCGCCCACGGCGAAGGCCATGCCGAATTCGCCAGCGAAGAGGCACTGCTGGAAGCCGACCTGTCCGGTTGCGTGGCCCTGCGCTATGTCGACAACCACGGCAAGGTCACCGAAGCCTACCCGGCCAACCCGAACGGCTCGCCGCGTGGTATCACCGGCCTGACCAGCCGCGACGGCCGCGTGACCATCATGATGCCGCACCCGGAGCGCGTGTTCCGCGCCGTGCAGAACTCCTGGCGCCCTGATGAGTGGCAGGAAGACGCCGCGCTGATGCGTATGTTCCGTAACGCGCGCGTCTGGGTGAACTAAGGCGTGTACAAGCTCGCCTTCTTCGTCCCGGCCAGCCACGTCGACGTGGTCAAGGCCGCCGTGTTCGCCGCCGGTGGCGGGCGTATCGGCGACTACGACCACTGCGCCTGGCAAACCCTGGGCCACGGCCAGTTTCGCCCCTTGGACGGCAGCCAGCCGTTCCTTGGGCAAACCGGCCAGGTCGAGGTGGTGGAGGAGTGGAAGGTGGAGCTGGTGGTGGCCGACGACCTGATTGCCCAGGTCGTCGCTGCGCTCAGGCAGAGCCATCCTTACGAAACACCGGCCTACGAAGTCTGGCGCCTCGCCGATTTCTAGGCCGAGCTGAGTTCATCGCCGGCTTGCCGGCGATGAACCCGGTTCATTCAGCGACGCTCTGCGGCGCTTGCCCCTCCCGCCGCAACCCGGCACACGCCAGCAACCCCACCTCGAACAGCACCCACATCGGCACCGCCAGCATGGTCTGTGAGAACACATCCGGCGGCGTCAGGACCATCCCCACCACAAAGCAGCCGACAACTACGTAGGGCCTGCTGCGCCGTAACGTGGCCACGTCGGCCAGCCCCACCCAGACCACGATGAACGTTGCCACCGGGATCTCGAAGGCCAGGCCGAACGCCAGGAACAGCGCCATGATGAAGTCCAGGTACTGGCTGATGTCGGTCATCATCGCCACGCCGTCCGGCGTCACGCTGGCAAAAAAGCCGAACATCATCGGGAATACCAGGTAGAAGGCGAACGCCATGCCGGCGTAGAACAGCACAATGCTCGACACCAGCAAGGGCAGGGCGATGCGCCGCTCGCGGCGGTAAAGGCCCGGCGCAAGAAAACCCCAGGCCTGATGCAGCAGCAGCGGCATGGCCACGAACAGCGCACACATCGCGGTCAGCTTGAACGGTGTGAGAAAGGGCGAGGTGACACTGGTGGCGATCATGCTGGCGCCTTCCGGAAGGAAGCGGCGCAGCGGTTCGGAAATCAGTGTGTAGAGCTGCTGGGCGAAGGGGAACAGGCCGGCGAACACCAGCGCGACCAGTAGCAGGCAGCGCACCAGGCGCTTGCGCAGGTCGCGCAGGTGACCGGTGAGCGGCATGTGTGCCGCCGGGTCCAGGGCGATACTCATGAGGTGGTCTCCCGAATGACCGTGGCCGTTGCAGCGTCAGTGGCCGGTTCCGCCTTGAGGCTGATGCCCTGGCGCAGCTCCTGCTCGAGGCGTTGCAATGGCGCGCTGTCGAGGTTGGGCATGTCGATTTCGCGTTCCATCTGCGCGCGCAAACCCTGCATTGCCCGGCGCGCCTGGCCCAGGCCACGGCCCAGCGTACGCGCCGCGACGGGCAAGCGTTCCGGGCCAAGCACCAGCAGCGCGACGATGCCCACCAGCAGCATCTCGCTGAAGCCTACCTCGAACATCAGGCCTGCCGATCCGCGTGCGGCTGTGGCGCAGGCGAACGGGTCAGTGGCTCCTGTTGTACCTGCGGTGCTGCAGTTTGGGTGCTGGCATCGCTGTCGCCCCCCATGGACTTGCGAAAGCCCTGGATCGCTTCGCCAACATCACTGCCCAGACCCTTGAGGCGTTTGGTGCCAAACAGCAGAAACACGATCATCAGTACGATCACCAGCTGCCAGATTCCGATGCCACCCATTACGACCACTCCTGTAAGGCCATGAAAAGAAAGGCCAATCCTGCCTCGCGTAGATGACGCGAACATGACTGCAAGGTATTTGCAATCTGCCTGCAACAACTCCCCTGTTGACTGGCGCCTTGTTCGATAAGAGGAGTGCTGCGCCATGGGTGGCAAGCGACAGCAGGGCGCCGCGCTGCTGATGGTGTTGGTGGTACTGGCGATGCTCGCAGCGGGTATGGCCTGGCTGGTGGAGGACGGGCGGCGTCAGGTCGATGACGTACAGCTGCTGCGCCAACGGGTACAGGTGCGGGCCATGGAGCAGGCTGGCCTGGCCTATGCCGAGCAGGCCTTGCGTGACCCCGCCTGGCGGCTTAGCCCGCTGTTCTGGCAGGCGCTGCGGGGGCAACCGTTGACTTACGATTTTGGCGCCGGCCAGGCACAACTGCGGGTGTACGACCAGCACACCTGTTTCAACGTCAATGCGCTGCTGGGGGATGACGGTGAACGTGCCGAGCGCCAGCTACGGCGTTTGCTGGGCGACAACATGGCCGCGCAACGTCTGGTCGACGCCTTGGCAGACTGGCTCGACAGCGACAGCGATGCACGCCTGCAAGGCGCCGAAAGTGCCCAGTATCTGCGCCAGCAGCCGCCTCGTCTGGCGGCCAACCAGCCGATGCTGGACACCAGTGAGTTGAACCTGCTGCTCGAAGCGGATGCCTCGCGCCAGCGCCGTTATCCGATGTTGTGTGCTTTGCCGCAGACGACCGGCTGGCGCCTGAATGCCAATGCTGTAGGCCTGGAGCATCTGCCATTGCTGGAGGCGCTTTATGAAGGGCGGTATCCCCGCTCGTTGCTCAGCCGCATCGTCAGTGGTCGGCCGGCGTCGGGCTATGTAGATGCCGCAGCGTTGCGTCAGGCGCTGGGGGCGGTGGATGACGAAACGTTTGAGCGGTTGAGCGAAGGGTTGCTGCTCAACAGTGGGCATTTTCAGTTGCAGCTTTCGTTCGAAGAACAGGGCAGGACGATACGCAGCGCGTTTGAGCTGGAGGCGTTGGGAGTGGTGCAGTGGCATGCGCGGGTGCCGGCGCAGCAGGTGCGGGTGAAGAGTCGGGCACCAATGGCCTGGTGATCATGTTCAAGGGCTGCCGTGCAGCCCAATCGCCGGCAAACCGGCTCCCATACCTGTAGGAGCCGGCTTGCCGGCGATTGGGCCGCGCAGCGGCCCTGATGCAAAAACGGATCAGACGGTCCCGATCTCCCCGCCATCATCGCGCTGGATCACCACGGTCGAAGCCCTCGGCCGTACCGTGGTCCCCGCTGGGGTCACATCGGTGGCCTTGTCGGTGTAAGGCCAGTTTTCCGGGTGCTGGATATTGACGAACATCGACTTGTTGTCCGGGCTGAAGGCAATCCCGGTCACCTCGCTGCCGTTCGGCCCGACGAAGAAGCGGCGCAAGTCCACCTGGTTCTGGGCATTGACCGGTATTTGGTTGCCAGCGGCATCCACCAGGTCGGTAGGGATCACCGCCAGCAACTGATCGTTGGTGTAATCGGTGACCGTGCTCTCGCCGTTGTCAGTCTCGAACCACAACACGCCACGGCTATCGAAGCTCATGCCGTCGGGGCTGGCGAACTGGTTGAGTTCGGTCAGGCCCGAGCGGTTGATGTCTGCGGTGCCGGCGGCGTTGGCACCGAACACGAAGATATCCCAGGTGAAGCTCACGTGATCGTCGCTGTCGTGCCAGCGGATGATGTGGCCGTGGCGGTTCGGGCCACGCGGGTTGGCCGCATCGACTTTTTCCGGGGTGCGCGCACTGTTGTTGGTCAGGGTCAGGTAGACGTCGCCATTGAGCGGGTTTACCGCTGTCCATTCCGGGCGGTCCATCGGCGTTGCACCCACTGCATCGCCTGCACCACGGGTGTTGAGGATGATGCCTGCCAGGTCACCGTACAGCGCCCCGAGGGTGCTGCCGGCAGTGGTGGCGGTGGTCACGTCGAGCAGGATCCACTCGCCCGTGCCGTCTGCATTGAAGCGGGCCACGTAGAGGTTGCCCTGGTCCATGTACTTGGCGCCGGTGGCCAGGCGGTCGGCCGGGCTTGCGTCGGCGGCATCCCACACCGCGGTGGAGACGAACTTGTACAGGTACTCGTTGTTGGAGTCGTCGCCCATGTACCAGACCAGCGGTTTACCGACCACCGGCAGGCCCGGGCAGCAGCCTTCGTGGCGGAAGCGGCCGAGTGCGGTGCGCTTGGTGGCCAGGGTGCTGCTGTTGTACGGGTCGATCTCGACGATGTAGCCATAGGTGCTGGCTTCGTTGCGGTAGTCGTCGGTGGCGCTGGCACCTTTGATGGTCACGTCGAAGCGGGCGAATTCATCGTTTTCTTCGGTGCTGTCACCAGCAGCGGTCTCCCACTTGTACTGGCCGGTGGAGGTGCCTACGCCGATGCGTCGCTGGTCCTCCGGACGGGTGTCCTTGTTGACGAAAATGCCAGGCCAGTTCTCTTCGCAGGTCAGGTAAGTGCCCCACGGGGTGTAGCCGTTGCCGCAGTTGTTGTTGGTGCCGCGGCAGTGCGTGCCGTCAGCCGAATACTTGGTCTTGACGTGGTCGGTGCCACGCAGCGGGCCAGTGATTTCCATGCGTGAGGCGGTGGTGAAACGGCGGTTGAGCGGGTCGTTGTCGACCACCTGCCAGCGCCCGTTGAGCTTCTGCAGGCGCACCACGCCGGCACCGTGGGCGTTGATTTCCTTGCGCACTTCTTCGGCCGGGCGATTGCCGCTGGCGTCGGTGGTCGGGCCGTTGGGGTGCAGGGCGGCGGCATCGATGTATTCGAAGTTGATCGCCAGCAGGCCGTCTTCGGAACTGCCATTGATGGGGAAGAAGTGCATGCCGTCATGGTGCATGCCCATGGCATTGGCCTGGTCGCTGGAGGTATTGCTGCCGTCCGGTTTCCAGGGGTTGGCGTTGCTGTTGATCGGCGTGCCCCACGGTGCCAGCACGTAGGCACTGTAGCCGGCGGCGACGACACAGGCGTCGGTGCGTGAACCCGCGATGGACTGGAAGCCCAGCGCCAGTTTCGGTACTTCAGGTTCGGTAACCGGCGGCTCGGTGGCCGGGTCATCGTTGTCGGAACCGCCACCACTGTCGAAGCAGCCGGTCAGGCCGGTACCGGCAATCATGGCGATAGCGGCACCCAGGCTGCCGCGCATCACGCTGCGACGGCTAAGGTAGGCGTCCATGACGCTGGCCATCGGCAGGTTGCCACTGTGGTTGCGGTCCAGGTTGTCGCCGGTTTCTCGACTCATCAGGGTGTCCTTGTATTGGCTGAGTTGGAAGAAACCGCGACTTTAGTGCGCAAAGATGATGATTCTTTGGCAGAAATATTAACGTCGCTTTAAAACATTAAGTTCTTATCGCTGCGCCAGACAGAACAATCTGGAATGGTTGTCGGATTTCTGCCATCAAACTGTAATGCCAACGCCGCAACATCCGGGGCCCAAAGAGAACTCGGATAAGGATGGCGGGCCCGATGGCAAGCAGTGTGTACAGGCGCGAAATGATCAGATGGATGGGTGTCGGTGCCCTGGCACCGTTGCTCGGTGCCTGTTCTGCATTCCCGGGCCAGCGCGGCGGCAATGCCAGCCTGGACCTGTTGTACGTCGCCGACACCCTCGATGCGCGCCAGCCCGGCCAGCCCGTGGTGCCGGCGACCCGCCTGGGCCCGGTCAGCCACCTGGGCCGTGCCCCCTGGATGACCGGCGACAGCGCCAGCGTGGCTCACCCTCAACTCGCGCCTTTGCTCGATGCCAGCCAGGCGGCCGGCGTGCAATTGGGTGGCTATGCCGTGCTCGCGGCCCTGTTGGAACAGCTGCGCGCCGAGGTGGGGCCGGGCAATAGCCTGACCCTCGAGAACGGCCAGGGCTGGAACGGCAGTGGCCTGGCCTATTTGACCCAGGGCGAGAGCGGTGTGCAGGGCAGCCGGCTGTTGGGCAGCGAAGCCCGTGTGAGCAGTGATGAACGCGTGCTTTGGCCACAGCGCAGTGCCGCCCTTTACCACCAGTCTTCAGCGATGACCCTTGCTGCGGGTATTGCCGACGAACAACGCAAAACCTTGGGCCTGGAGCCTCTGCACATTTTCGAGCGCGGCGGTGCACGCATCGCCGTGGTGGGCGTCACCGACCCTTACGCCCAGGACCAGAAAGCCTCGCTCAAACAGTGGTACCAATCGCTGCTGCCGACCTTCGAGCAGGCCCGCCGCGAAGCGGACCTGGTGGTGGCGCTGGCGGATGTCGGTACCGGCCCGGGCCTGTGGCTGGCCGAGCGCGTGGCGCAGATCGACGTGCTGCTCTGCGCACGTGGCCAGGACCTGTGGCCCACGCCTGTGCAGGCGACCCAGGCCAGTGGCCGGCGCATCCCGGTGTTGTTTGCCGGTTGCCGTGGCAGTGGTGCGTTTCGCCTGCGTTGCCAACAGGTTGCCGGGCAATGGCAGTTCGATGGGCGCTTCTTTCCGGCATTGGCCCAGCAACTCTCACCCGCAGCGCAGTTGCGCGCCAGCCAGTTGCAGGCCGAGTTGCGCCAGCAGCGCGCAGGCCATGCAGCGTGGCTCGACCAGCCGCTGGCGGTTGCGCCACAGGCGCTGTGGCGTCGCGACACGCGTGGCGGCAGTTGGGACCGTTTGCTGCACCAGGCCCTGGCCGATGACAGCAGCATGCCGGTGCTGTTGCCGGGCCTGCGCTATGACTACCCATTGGCCGCTGGCCAGGCCATCACGCGCGAGCACCTGATCAGCCTCACCGGCGGCTACCCGGCACCGGTGGTCGAGGCGCCGGCCCGGCAGGTCGAGCAGGTGCTGGAAAACGCCGCCGAGCAACTGTTCGGTGACCCCTTGCTGCTGGACAACAGCCAGGACCTGCCCCGCTGGCAGGGCCAGGCCTGGCAGGTGAGCTACAGCCCGCAAGGCAAGCGCATCACCGGCCTGGATCCGGTGCAGGGCCTGTGCCGCACCTTTGGTCTGCAATTCGAGCCCCAAGCCGGTGAGCCGTTGTGGCAACGGGTCGAGGCCTGGCTCGGGCGGCAGCAGCCGGGTTGGCAACTGGCGGCCTTGCAAGTGCCGCAGGTGCGCTACGTGCAAGGCCACCCAGGCTGGCACCCACGGCAGTTGATGTCATGACATTCGCCGCTCGCCTGATGACCGGTGGCCTGCTGACGCTGGCCGGGTGGCTTGCCGCCCAATGCGTGCTGCAACTGGCGCGCCAGCCGCAACCGGCCAGCGCCCCGGTTACCGTCGACGCCCCGCTGCCGGGGTTGCTGGTCGGCCATTGGCAAGCGCCAGGCGACGACGGCTCGATTGCGCTCACCCGGTTGCCATTGCAGTACCTGGGCGGCCTCAAGGCCAAGCCGTTGTCGGCCAGCGTCGTGGTGCTGCGCTACGGCCAGCAGGTGCGCACCTTGGGCCGCGGCCAGCGCCTGGCACCGGGGATCGTGTTGCAGGACATCGACGCCGATGGCCTGATTTTCGACAACCAGGGGCGGCGCGAACGCTTGCCCTGGCCGCCACGCCCCGCCGTGACCGGCTTCAAGCGGCAAGGATGAACAATGCTGGTGAAATATTGCGTGGCCGCTGCCTTGACCCTGGCTCTTGCTGCGGCCTGGGCAGAAGAACCGGAAACCTTCGATGACAACGGCACCCCGCTTTACGAGGTGAACTTCGTCGACACCGAGCTGGGCGAATTCATCGACAGCGTGTCGCGCATCACCGGCACCACGTTCATCGTCGACCCGCGGGTCAAAGGCAAGGTCACGGTGCGTACCGTCGACCGCCACGATGCCGATGCCATCTACGACATCTTTCTCGCCCAGCTGCGTGCCCAAGGCTATGCCGCGGTCGATCTGCCCAATGGCAGTGTGAAGATCGTCCCCGACCAGGCCGCGCGCCTGGAGCCGGTGCCAGTTGAAGCCGCCGGCAAGCACAGCGAAGGCAGTGATGGCGTGGCCACCCGCGTATTCAATGTGCGTAACGCCGCCAGCGAGCAGATGCTCGGTATTCTCAAGCCGCTGATCGACCCCCGTGTTGGTGTGATCACCCCTTATCCTGCGGCCAACCTGCTGGTGGTCACCGATTGGCGCAGCAACCTCGAACGCATCGACAGCCTGTTGCGCCAGCTTGACCAGGTCAGTGACGAACCGCTGAAGGTCATGCCCCTGCGCCATGCCAGCGCCGCCGACACAGCGCAGTTGCTGACCCGCCTGTTGGCCCGGGAGCAGGGCGCCGACAGCACCCAGGTGGTGGCTGACCCGCGCAGCAATGCCTTGCTGGTACGTGGCAGCACCGACCGTGTGCGAGCCCTGTTGGGCCAGCTCGATCAGCCCAGTGAGAACCGGCACAGCAGCAACACGCAGGTGATCTACCTGCGCCATGCCAATGCTGGCGAAGTGGTGAAGGTGCTGCGCGGGTTGAGCCAGGAAGGCGGTGTGCCCAGCGAGGGAGCAGGCGAAGGCGAGGCCAAGGACAAGCCGGTGATGGCCGCCGCCAGCGATTCGGGCATACGCCTGGAGTACGAGGAGGGCACCAACGCCGTGGTCATGGTCGGCCCCGACAGCGAGCTGGCCGCCTACCGCTCCATCGTCGAGCAGCTGGACATCCGCCGCGCCCAGGTAGTGGTCGAGGCCATCATCGCCGAAGTGTCCGACAGCCGTGCCCAGGAGCTTGGCGTGCAGTGGCTGTTCGCCGACGAAAAGTTCGGCGCCGGCATCGTCAACTTCGGCAGCAACGGGGTGAACATCGCCAACATCGCGGGCGCCGCCGCCAGCGGCGACAACGAAGCGCTGGGCGACCTGCTGTCGGCCACCACGGGCGTGACTGCCGGCATCGGCCACTTCGGCGGTGGCTTCAACTTCGCCATGCTGATCAACGCACTGAAGGGCAAGAGCGGCTTCAACCTGCTGTCCACGCCGACCCTGCTGACCCTGGACAATGCCGAGGCATCGATCCTGGTCGGCCAGGAAGTGCCCTTCGTCACCGGCTCCGTGACGCAGAACAACGCCAACCCCTACCAGACCATCGAGCGCAAGGAAGTCGGGGTGAAGCTGCGCATCAAGCCGCAGATCAACATCGACAACAGCGTACGCCTGGATATCGTTCAGGAAGTCTCGTCGATCGCCGACTCCAGCGCCGCCAGCGATGTGATCACCAACAAGCGCGAGATCAAGACCAAGGTCATGGTCGAGGACAATGGCCTGGTGATTCTTGGCGGCCTGATCAGCGATGAGCTGAGCACCAGCGATCAACGCGTACCGTTTCTTGGGGATATTCCGGGGCTGGGCCGGCTGTTCCGTTCCGAGGCCAGCAAGAACACCAAGCAGAACCTGATGGTCTTCATCCGCCCGCGCATCCTGCGTGACGGGCCGAGCCTGGCGGGTTTGAGCGAAGACAAGTACCGCACCCTGCAGCAGACCACGCCGCTCAAGCTGCCAGGCCTTGCGCAGGACGGCCAGCTGCTGCGGGTATTCCCGGCCAGCCGCGCGCGCCTGGACGGGGGCGACTGGTGATGCTGCCCTATCGCCTTGCGCGTCAGGCCGGGCTGGCCATGGCCCCGGCGGATACCGGCTGGCAGTTGTGGCTGCGCCGCGATGCCGACAGTAACCAACTGCAGGAACTGCTGCGTGTGCATGGCCAGCCCGTGGCACTGCACTACCTGGAAGCTGCGCCGTTCGACGAACGCCTCGGCCAGTTGTATCAGGCCGGGGATGCTGCCACCGAAGCACTGATCGAAGGCATCGGCGAACAGGTTGATCTGGACAGCCTGATGAGCGAAATGCCGCGCATCGAGGACCTGCTCGAAAGCGATGATGAGGCCCCGGTGATCCGCCTGATCAACGGCCTGTTCGGTCAGGCCCTGCGCCTGCGCGCTTCGGACATTCATATCGAGACCTTTGAGCAGAGCCTGGTGGTGCGCCTGCGTGTCGATGGCCACCTGCGCGAGGTATTGCGCCCGCCGCGCGCGTTGTCGGCCATGCTGGTGTCGCGGATCAAGGTCATGGCGCGCCTGGACATCGCCGAGAAGCGCCAGCCCCAGGACGGTCGCATCACCTTGCGCGCCGCCGGGCGTGAGGTGGACGTGCGCGTCTCGACCTTGCCCGGTATCCATGGCGAGCGCGTGGTGATGCGCGTGCTCGACAAGCAGGCCAGCTTGCTGGCGTTGGGCAACCTGGGCATGCCCAACGCAGTGCTGCACGGCCTGCGCAGTTGCCTGACAAGGCCCAACGGTATCGTGCTGTCGACCGGGCCGACCGGCTCGGGCAAGACCACCACCCTGTACGCCAGCCTCAACAGCCTCAATGACGGCAGCCGCAACATCCTCACCGTCGAGGACCCGGTGGAATACGCCATCGCCGGCATTGGCCAGACGGCCATCAATCCGCGCGCCGGGCTGACCTTTGCCACTGGCCTGCGCGCCATCCTGCGCCAGGACCCGGACGTGATCATGCTCGGTGAAATCCGCGACCAGGAAACCGCGCAGATCGCCGTGCAGGCCAGCCTCACCGGCCACTTGGTACTGTCGACGTTGCACACCAACAGCGCAGTGGGCGCGGTCACCCGCTTGCGCGACATGGGCATCGAACCGTTCCTGATCGCCTCATGCCTGCGTGGCGTGCTGGCCCAGCGCCTGGTGCGGCGGCTGTGCCATTGCGCGGTGGCGCAGCCATTGCAGCCGGCCGAACGGGCGCTGTGGCCTGAGCTGGCGGCGCTGGGCAGCAGCTACCACGCGGTGGGCTGCGAGCAATGCCAGGGCACTGGCTATATCGGTCGTTTGGGCCTGTACGAATTCGTCGAACTGGACGCCGGCCTGATCGGCCTGCTGTATGACGGCGCCAGTGAACTGGCCATGCACGACTACCTGGCCGAGCGCCGCCAGAGCCTGGTGGCGATGGCCAGTGATTGCCTGGCCCGCGGCGAGACCAGCCTGGCCGAAGTACTGCGTGTGGTGCAGGGCTGACCCATGCCGACCTTTCGCTACCAGGCCGTTGATCTGGCCGGCAAGACCCACAAAGCCAGCCTGCAGGCCGATACCGAACGCCACGCACGCCAGTTGCTGCGCGAGCAGGGCTTGTTCCCCCGCCAGTTGCAGCGCTTCGAAAGCGGTGCCCGGCAGCCGCGCCGACAACGCCTGAGCCGTGCCCAGCTGTGTGAGCTGACACGCCAGCTGGCGACCTTGACCGGCGCGGGCATCCCGCTGGTCGATGCCTTGGCGACGCTTGAGCGCCAGTTGCGCCAGCCAGCCCTGCACGGGGTGCTGGTGGCTCTGCGTGGCTCGCTCGCCGAGGGCCTGGGCCTGGCTCGTAGCCTGGCCCGCCAGGGCGCGCCGTTCACCGGCCTGTACTGCGCGCTGGTCGAAGCCGGTGAGCGCTCCGGGCGGTTGGCCCAGGTGCTTACCCGGCTGGCAGACCACCTGGAACAGGTGCAGCGCCAGCAGCACAAGGCGCGTACGGCACTGATCTACCCCTGCGTGCTGATGGGCGTGTCACTGGCGGTGGTGATCGGCCTGATGACCTTCGTCGTACCCAAGCTCACCGAACAGTTTGCCCATGCCGGGCAGAGCCTGCCGCTGATCACCTCATTGCTGATCGGCCTGAGCCAAGGCCTGGTGCACGCCGGCCCCTGGCTACTGGGGCTGGCCATCCTCACGTCGCTGCTGGCCAGCTGGTTGCTGCGCAAGCCGCACTGGTGCCTGCGCCGCGACGACCTGCTGTTGCGCCTGCCACGCGTGGGGGGGCTGTTACAGGTGCTGGAGAGTGCCCGCCTGGCGCGCAGCCTGGCGATCCTCACCAGCAGCGGTGTTGCCTTGCTCGAAGCCTTGCAGGTGGCCACTGAAACCGTCGGCAACCGTCGTATCCGCCTGGCCATGGAGCAGGTGCGCCAGCAGGTGCAGGGCGGCACCAGCCTGCACCGGGCGCTGGATGGTTGCCAGCAGTTCCCGCCGTTGCTGGTGAACATGGTCGGCAGTGGCGAGGCAAGCGGCACCCTGGCCGACATGCTCGAGCGCGTGGCCGACGACCAGGAGCGTGGCTTTGCCCGCCAGGTGGATACGGCCATGGCGCTTTTCGAACCCCTGATGATCCTGGTGATGGGCGCCGTAGTGCTGTTCATCGTGCTGGCGGTGCTGCTGCCGATCATGCAGCTCAACCAGGGCCTGCAACTGTAGATGACAAGGAGCAACCCCATGCAGCATCGACGCAAGCGCCAACACGGCTTCACCCTGATGGAAATCATGGTGGTGATTTTCATCATCGGCCTGCTGATCGCCGTGGTCGCGCCCAGCGTGCTCGGCAACCAGGACAAGGCCATGCGGCAGAAGGTCATGGCCGACCTGAGCACGCTCGAGCAGGCGCTGGACATGTACCGGCTGGACAACCTGCGCTTTCCCAGCAATGAGCAAGGCCTGGCTGCGCTGGTGAAAAAACCGACCCAGGAGCCGCTGCCGCGTGCCTGGCGCAGCGATGGTTATGTACGCCGCCTGCCGGAGGACCCGTGGGGCACCCCGTACCAGTACCGCATGCCTGGCGAGCATGGCCGGGTCGATGTGTATTCGTTGGGCGCCGATGGTGTACAGGGCGGCGAAGGCCAGGACGCCGACCTGGGTAACTGGGCGCTGTGAGCGATGCGCCCACAGCGCGGTTTCAGCCTGCTCGAATTGCTGGTGGTGCTGGCCATCGCCGGCCTCATGACCGGGCTTGCGGTGGCCTGGCTGGACAGCGGCAAGGCCAGCGTCGATCAGGCGTTGCAGCGGCTGGCGGCGCACGTCCACACCCAGGCTGCACTGGCCCGGCATGCCGGGCAATTGCGCGGGCTGCGCTGGACCGGCCAACACCCGGAGTTCGTGCGGCGAGAGCGCGAGGGCTGGGTGGCCGAACCG
>NZ_MOMO01000050.1:0-13802 GCF_009933855.1 Pseudomonas sp. SG-MS2
CATCAGGCCGGGCAGGCTGAAGTCGATTTCGTCGGGGATGAGTTTGCGGCCGGTGGTCAGGTCTACCGGGTTACCGGTCAGGGCGCCCATGGCCCGCTGCGCTACCGGTTCAACTACGTAGCGGCTGGCGACTTCGCCGGCTACAAAGCCTGCGGTGAACTTCAGGGCGCAGGGCATGACGGCTTTCATGCCGGCCTGGGTGCCGGCCTTGATCAGCTGGGCGATACCGCCGGCGGCACCGGCAACGGCCATCAGCACGTCTACGGTCGTGCGCAGCCATTTGGGGATTTCGTCGTCCACCGGCAGATAGCGGAATGTACCCCCGCCGATGATGACGTTGTCCGAGCCGCCGGAGATGGTCGCCCCGCAGGTCAACTTGTCGCCCTTGCGGGCCGCCGCCACGCTGTTGATGAAGACGTTGGTCGAGCCTTCGGCGATCTGTACGGGCCCTGGGTGCTTGTCACAGGCACCGATGCTTTTCTCGACCCGCGCGGCCTTGCGGCTGTTGATGAAGACGTTGGGTGAGGCAGTGGTTATCGTCCCTGAGGGGGATGAGAACATACTGCCTATCGCCTCCCCGGCCGCGGTCAGCAAGCTGCCTCCGATACCGGCCGCCATGCCGGCGAGCAAGGCCACGCCGAACCCGCAGGTGAAGGTGGCGATGGCCACCGTGGCCACCAGCGCGATGCCCAGGGCAGCCCCGATCAGGAAGCCCCCCAGAGCGCTAGTGTGCGAAATATCGTCGCCGAACCTGGCCGCTTCGAACATGAGGGGTTACTCCTGCTCGCCGGGCTCGGCGCTGGTCACGACGGGGTTGCGCGGGGTGAAGCTGGCCAGCAGGTTTGCCCAGTCCTCGTTCTGCTGAGGGCTGAAATCTGCCTGTGCGGTGGTCGAGAAGATCAGCGCACGCCCGGGGCTGATCAGGAAGGCTGCCTGGCGCTGATACAGCGGGCGGCCCTGGTTCATGTAGTAAGCGTCGATCTGGATGCCTGGGATAGGTGCGGTGGTCGACAGCGCAACGGCTTTGTTGCCCATGCGCGTGTATCCGCGCAGCTTGGACGTGAGCATCTTGATCTGTCGATCGACGTAAGCCTGCAGTGCTTCGTCGGGCAACAGCGTGTCGCGCGAAATGGTGATGCTCAAGGGCGCTGGCACACTGGCACCGAGAACGAACATGTTTACAGTGCGGTCATCAAACCCGTCCGGCAGCGAGATCCCGCCTTCTTGCAACTCATAGTCCATGCGATAAAAATTCCTGATAGCAAAATTGGGGATGGGTCAGCGCAGTGCCAGGCCATCGAGCATGCGGTCAAAGTCGGCGAGCCACAGGCTCAGGCCAGGCTTGGTCGGGTCGATCACGCAAGAAATGTCCAGCCATTGCAGATTGTCGCTGCCGGTAACAGGTACCAGCGCCCCCACCAGGCGACCGTGCCGGGTTTCGTGCCCAGCGTTGAAATGAAAGTCCACGGCCTTGGCCGGGTTACCCGCGACGCGGCAATCTTGCTGGCGAATCACCCGCAACTGCGGGTTCATTTCGCGCAAGGCCTGGATCGCGGCGTCGAACAGTTGCTCCAAGGTTTGCCTGGCCCGCACATCACGGCGGCGAATGTTGAGCGTGACCGGTTCACCTTCATGCTCGAGGGTGGTCTGGATATCACGGAATCGATAAGCCGTCGGGAACGCCAGATTGAAGCCACCGAAGGTGAAGCTGCTGGTAACGTCCTGCAAGGCGACAGGCACCGGTTCGGGCTCTGGCACTGGC
This sequence comes from Pseudomonas sp. SG-MS2, assembly GCF_009933855.1. Classification (NCBI taxonomy): domain Bacteria; kingdom Pseudomonadati; phylum Pseudomonadota; class Gammaproteobacteria; order Pseudomonadales; family Pseudomonadaceae; genus Pseudomonas; species Pseudomonas sp. SG-MS2. The sequence goes on from NZ_MOMO01000050.1 coordinate 1,763, forward strand.
TCAGGGTTGGCCGCAAGCTCGGCCAGCTCGGCGAGGCGCGCGGCCTCTTGCTGCGCTTCACGCTTGGCAGAAATGCGGTCGTAGATGGAGGGTTTGTACATCGGCCTGCCCTCAGTCGTTGATCCGCACTGCCGCGCCGGTGATCTGCGTGGTATCGGTACTGGTCGTGGTAATGACCTTGCCTTTGATTTCTATGCCTTCCGGCGTCAACTTGATGCTGCTTTCCCCTACCTGGAGGATGATGTGCTGCTTGGCGCCCACCTGAATGAACTGGTTATCTACCTGCAGGGTGTATGACCCTTCCTTGACGTTGACCACCGTGTTGTCCTTGATGGTCTCAGTGTGTGCGCCCCCCACCGTGATCGTCCGGTTGTTCCCCACATCATGGGTCTCATCCAGCTCGATCTCGGTGTCCATGTTGCGCTCGGCGTGCATGATGATCTGCTCGGCGCCGGCCTTGTCTTCGAAGCGGAAGAAGTTCGCGGTACCGCCGTCGCCTTTCATCGAGCGGGTCAGGAAGCCACTCTGGGTCTTGTTCGCCGGCAACGACCAGGGCGGGGTGTTGCTGCTGTTGTACAGGCTGCCCATGATCAGCGGGCGGTCGGGGTTGCCGTCGAGGAACACCACCACCACTTCGTCGCCGACGCGGGGGATCAAAATGCTGCCGAAGCCGCCGCTGGCACCGGACTGGGCGACGCGTACCCAGCAGGAGCTCTGGTCGTTGAACTCGCCGTTGCGGTCCCAGTGGAACTGCAACTTCACCCGCCCCAGTTCGTCGGTATAGATCTCTTCGCCGGGCGGGCCGACGACGATGGCTGTTTGGGGACCAGTAATGGCAGAGCGAGGTGAATTTAACGTTGGACGGTATGTGATCTTGCGCCGGATGCAGGTGAATCCGTTGCGGTAACCAGCCTCGCCATCGCTTGAGTAGTTGTTCAGGCCCCAATGATTAACAGAGAGAATAAGGAACTGGCGATCATCTGGACTATCAAGATCATGATCATAGTGCTGATTCAGCTCAAAATACTTCCCGGGCTCCAATGCTCGGCAATTACTTTCGCCATTAAAGGTTTTGCCATTGACCTCCATAGCTTCGAGGCGATGACGTGCTTTACGCATCCCCTCCTCAGCGTCAGCGTATCCATACAAGCCTTCATATTCGAAAACTTCATAGTTGCCCACATCCCCCTGCTGGCTTACAGAGTTCAGCTGAACAAGATGAGGATTGCCCGGCTGCTTATAGTCGAACGACTTCAGCGCCAATCGCGTTGGCTGGAAGCTACGCGCGGAGGACCAACTTGTGATCGAATCATCAGTTTCAGTTACTGATGCACTGTGGTAGCGGATCCGCGGCTGCCGCTCGAGTTGCGGAAGAACACTGCTGTCATCGCTGATGATCATCCGGTGGGATTCATTGCTGTGCTGGAAGGTAAAAAACAATCCCTCCTGCTCGAGCAATCTCAACACGAAGTTCAAGTCCGATTCCTGATACTGAGTACAGTAGCTGATCGGCTTAAGCGGTTTGCTTAGGCGGAATTCATAGTCAGCTAAAGTCAAGTAGTAAGCGAAGACTTCCTTGACTATTTGCTCAGTGGTCTTGTCCTGGAAAATCCGAGAATCGCGGCGCCGACTGAGAATCCAGAGCCACGGGACCAGCTCCGCGCTGTAATTGGCAATGCCTCCGTCGGCGCCGGTATGAACGAAATCCGACACGTGCGCACTGATGTATCGCGTATCGCCATCAGCCAACGCAATCCCCATCGTGACCTTTTTGCCGATGAGCGTTTTAAGCGCAATACGCGCATCCTGGGAAATGAGCTCGACCTGAAAGCTGAAAAGCTCCGAGATCGCCTCGCGTCCGGAGAAGCTCAGCAGTTGCAGTTCCTGCTCGGGGGGCAGAGGAGAATCGAAGGTGAACAAGCGTTGATGCTGACTAAGCATCGACTCGAGGGCATCCGTAATCATATCAATGCATCCTGCATCAAGCTGGAAATCTCATAATGAAAACGTTCTCGAGCAAGGCTGTCAAATGATGGCTTAGCGCCACCACTACCAGTCACAAGCGCAAGGCCGCGGAATTTGCCCGTCGACACATGGTCGGTGTACGCTGCCACGCTGACCATGAGGCCATCTGCAGCGAATCAGGGAGAGCTCGCCGTGTACATTAACGAGAACATGCTTAATCAATTGGATTGTTCATTAGATGAAAACCACCGAGAGATGGTTGTCATGACGATGGACTATTTCCGCCGGCATTCTCACCAGCGAAGGGGTGAAAGTGGTACGCAACCACCCCAATTGTGCTCCCGGTCGGTATCAAATTTCCTCGACAGCGCCAAGTCCACTATCAGTGCTGGATACGGCGCTACGGCACACCCTCTCGTGAACACAAACTGGGGGGTCCCAACGATGATGGCGGCTAATGATGCTAGAAGTATCGCAATATTGCTCAGAGATATTGGCGGCTGGGGCACCAAGGTCCGTATCTCCACAAAAAACGGGATTGAATATTTGATACTCACCGGTTACCCGGGTCTACGCAACCGATTGAAAGGCACTCGCTATAAAATCGGAAACGCAAAATTGGTGGACATGGGTATCGGAAAATATGGTATTCGCGGCTCCACAGTCAAGGGTTTTAAACTTTCCTGTTGGGTCGCGGTAGGAGTCGAAGTCGCTGAATGGTTGTACAGCGACGAACGGATTTGGACCGATCTCTTTGGCGCTGTCGGTGTCGAATTAGTCAAAGCCGGCATTGCAACCGCGGTGGGATATGCAGCTGGTGTGGTAGCCGGCTTGCTCATAACATCAGCCGCTGCCCCACTTGCCTTCGGTGCGGTTTTTGTATTTGTTGTCGGTATTGGACTGAACGTGCTTGATAACCATTTTGGAATTAAAAATTCTGTGAAGGCTGGACTGCGTTATGCTACAGACCACATTGAATACTTCAGCGACAAGATTAGAGAAATCAACTCGACTGACCTCCAGCGATACGCAGAACAGACAGTCGCCGACATTGCTGCATCCATTGCCGATGGCATATACAAAGAAGCAAAAGACTGGGTAATCCGTAAAACAAACCTTGACGGACTTAATCTTCCTAACTGGCCAAGCGCCCCAAGAATGCCATCTATACCCAACCTTGATCTCCCAAGGATTTTTTGATGAAAAGCAAATCATCACCCTCAACTATTTTACCACCGAATCAACTCCGATTACTTGCGCTCGGCTTTGCAATCGCACTTATACTAGCAGCCGCCTTAACAATATATTCTTTCTGGAATCATTTATTGCCAATCTATGGGCGACTTTACCGTAACGCACCTGTAGTTGAGACACCCTTTCTTGCTTTTGGCCTGCTGATGGCTCCCCCAACGATAATCATCGGCCTTGTGGCCATGGCCGTATGTATCTGGAGCGGCGCAAAGTTTGACCCCACACCCGGCAGCCGATTATTTAATTTTCAAAATAGAATGTTCAATTTGTCGTTTAAAACCCTCATCTATGTGGTCCCATCGACAATTCTAATTACCACGCTCATCCTTTTTTTACGCGGCTACACGCCGTGCCCTAAGCTCCTAATTTCAGGTTCATCTTGGCAGATATTCTGGGTAAATGATGAGCATGTGTGCTTTAAACCTGATCATTATATTAACGACAATTGGCCATGCAAGGTGGTGGACGGCAAAGAGGTCTGCGTTCAGGTCGACGGGCGCTAGTGTCTTGTCTCAAAAATAAATATTCCATTTGAGCTAAGCTTCCATCGTCAACCGGGATATTGGGTGAAGCCATGAACTCTCAAGACATCGTGCTCAGTGATGATGAGCAGGTCGAGCTGAGCCGGCGGGTTCGCTCGGCCACTATTAGCCAACGCGACGGTCGCCGAGCACGCGTGATTCTGTTGGCCGTTCAAGGTCATTCACGTAAAGAAATCGCCGAACTGACGGGGCTCTCCCTTGTTTCCGTTACTCGCTGGTGCAAGCGTTTCCAGGCACTACGTCTAGAAGGACTGGTGGATCTGCCGGGACGAGGTCGCAAGCCATCATTACCTGCCGAAGCCTTGAAGCGAACACTTGAGCAAGTCACCCAACCGCGTATCGGTCAGCCTCGTTGGAGCTGCCGTAGCATGGCGCGTGTCGCGGGTATTTCTCCGGCCAGCGTTCAGCGGATCTGGGCTGCCAACGACATCAAGCCGCACCTCACACGTACCTTCAAGCTGTCCAATGATCCTCAGATCGAAGAGAAATTCTGGGACGTCATCGGACTGTACCTTGCGCCACCGGATAAGGCGTTGGTGCTCTGCTGCGATGAAAAGAGCCAAGTTCAAGCGCTGCAACGCACGCAACCAGGCTTGCCATTGGGCATCGGCCACATACGCACGCAAACCCATGACTATGTCCGCCACGGCACACTCACGTTGTTCGCCGCCATGGACTATCTGCAAGGCCGGCTGATCAGCAGCATCGAAACACAGCACCGACATCAGGAGTGGCTGGCCTTCCTGAAGAAGATCAACAGGGAAACGCCGAAAACGCTGCAACTGCATTTGATCGTGGATAACTACGCCACCCACAAGCACCCCGTTGTCAAGGAGTGGCTCAAGCGCCATCCGCGCTTCCATATGCACTTCACCCCGACCTCAAGCTCCTGGATGAACATGGTTGAGCGCTTCTTCCGGGATATCACCGTTTACCTGCGTGACGGCAGCTTCAGTTCCACACGCGAGCTGGCCAGTTCCATTACCGCGTTTTTAGCGCTGCACAACGCTCAGCCCTGTCGGTACGTCTGGAGCGCGAAAGGTGAAGATATCTTGCGCAAGATCCAGAGGGCCCGAGAGGCTATGGCACGCGAGAACAAAGAGAACGTTTTATCTGAGACAGGACACTAGGATGCTCCCAAATTCCAACCGACCAAAGTTCCAACAATGACCACACATAAACCCTATGAATTTCACGAGCGGTCCCCATGCCTCTTCCGCTTCGCGGCTTTTATTACCTGCCTCTTGACCGCCGCTTTAGGCTTCCTTTCAGCCCGCTGGCTTGCAAGCGACATACTGCCGTTATTCGGCAGTCTGTTTACAGATACACCCATTGTAGTCACGCCTTATTTGGGGTTTATGCTCATTGCGATGTGCACCGTTAGCCCCATACTTATCATAACCTCCGCTTACGCATGCTGGCGCGCCAAAAAATTTGACCCGCCCATCAACTCTCGCCTTTACCGATTCCAGTATCAATCTTATAAATTGACACTATGGTCAATGATTTGTATAGCCCCGGCATTGGCGATACTTGTAACGCTAGGCTTATGGGCGAAGGGATACACGCCATGTCAAAAATTGCTGATCTCCGGGTCGGCGTGGAAAGTGTATTGGGTGAACGATGCGCGGTACTGCTTCAAACCTGACTCCTACACTGACGACAACCAACCATGCAAGCGTATCGGGGATAAAAATGTATGCGTACAATTTGAGGGTCGGTAACTAATTCTGGAGATGGGCTACGAAGCTCCGGAGGGCTAATGCTCTGCGCAAGAACAGTTCGCGCACCGCATAATCGGGCCGGTACTCGTCATCGCAGGTCGCTGCCAAGCAAAGCGCCGTACTCGTATAGTCGACCCACTCGCCTAGCTTCAGGCGCAATGGCCAAGCGCTGACTCTCTCTGATCTGACCATGATCCCCCCCAAGCTCTGAGCATTGGAAATGAATTCTAACAACCCGACATTTGCCTCTATTAAGTTCAGACTACTCGCTGCCTTGACACTTTTGCTCTGTGCGACAGTAGGGGTGTTCGCTACGTACTGGTTGATTACACATGTCCTGCCAATATATGGACAAATGTGGCGTCGCGCATCGGCCATCGAGGTCCCGTACATGGCTTTCGGCCTCATCATGGCACCACCCGTTATGCTTGCCTGTACAGTAGCCAGCGCATTCGCCATATGGACAGGCAAACGATATGATCCACCGGAAAAATCCGCGCTTGCGAAACTTCAGACAGGCCTGATGAAGGCCTCAGTCTATTCACTCATAGGCCTTGCACCACTCACTGCTATCAGCACGACAATTGCACTCAACGCATTAGACTATACAACCTGCCCGCAACTCAGAAAATCGGGATCGGCATGGCAGACGTACTGGGTAAACCATCCCGGCTTTTGTTTTAAACCGGACAGCTATACCGAAAATCGATGGCCCTGCAAAAATATAGACGGCAAAAAACTTTGCATTAACATGGACGAGTAGCGAAAGCCTGAGGCCCCTCGGGCACGATTGCCTGGATGCAGGGCCCGCACTTGCTCTTGGCTTGGCTACCACCGCGCTGGCGTTGGTGGCGTACGGATTGGCATATTACCGGCCTGGCAAAAGTAGCATGCTGCAATTCATGGCGGTTTCAAACAAAAGTTCCCACCAACTCGGACGCACTCCTGGCGGGTGGAATACGTGGCCGCTAGTGTTCACTGCGATAAGTACAGTTTATGCACCACAATGTCATCGCTATCATCACACCGACGGCCGGTATAGCGAAAAATTTGGAGTCACACCGATCATAAGCACGGCGACTATCACGGTCAGCATCCAGACCGACAAAAATTTTTGCAAAAAATCTATCCGTGGTAAACATAAGACTATTTCTAAAGTATTTTGCCTGATCATCAACAGCGGGGTTGCAAATGACACTCCTATCCGGGTGTTGAGCAACACCCCGAAGCCCCCTTGTCCAAAGCAGCAAACCTGGTAGTGATTCGTACCTCAACGTGGTAGCGCGAGATCCCGTGCCGCCAGCCGTTCACCATAGGAAGGCTTGAACATCAGTTGTCGTCATACACCAACTCATCGAGTTCGTCAGTTGCCGGCGAATGCTCAAACAAGTGCCTTGCCAAGTGACATATACGCTGCGACCAGGCCACCTTGGCTACCCACTCGGGCGGCATTCCCGACACCCCATATAAGGCACCTGCCAACTGCCCCGCCGTGGCGGCCACGCTGTCGGCATCGTCGGCAAGGTTGGCCGCGAGCAGAATCGCATCCTTGAAATTGTCGGTGTGCCAAACCGCCCAGAGCGCTGCTTCTAGGGTGTCGACCACATAGCCGGAAGAGCGAATCTGCTCTCGTGACTTGAGCTTGTATTCGCCGGCATTGATGATCCGCGGCCGAGACTTCAGCGGGCGCACTTTGGCTGCCAACGCCTCGTGTTTGTCGGCGCCATTGAGTGCCAGATGCAACTGTGCGCCGAACAGGCTACAGCACTGCAGCACTTCGGGAGCGCTGTGTGTGACCGTGCTCTGCGTGGCACTTTCTCCCCAAGTCGCCGAGAGCGAGTGGCGCCGAAAAATGGCAGTGGGCGCAAGCCTGATCAACGAACCGTTGCCAGCAGCCGAGGGCTCGGCATTCCCTTGCCAAGCAAGCCCCTCAGTTTCCCACCCTTCGAGCGCGCGCCGAGTGACATTGCCGATGTCGAAACAGCGCCCATTGACGCTGTTCTCGCCCTGGCGGTACCAACGCACCAGTGCGTCTGCAAAAGTCGCGAAATCGAACCTGCCCTTGGCCTCGTAAGTATCTGCCAGGCACAGCGCCATGCTGGTATCGTCGGTCCACTGGCCGGGCGCCAGCCGGAATGGGCCACCACCGACCATGTCTGTAACCTGGCCCTGACCGCGGCGCTGAAACTCCAGTGTGGTCCCCACCGCATCACCGATTGCCAGGCCCAGCAGTGCGCCCTGTGCGCGGTCGAGTGCTTGTTCGCGTGAAAGCGTGCAAGGCCTGTCGCTAAGCCAGGCTGGCTTGATGCGTGGCAATATGGGCGCGTCTGGATCGTATATGTACTCCATGCGCTGCTGTAACTGGGGGGATACGTCGGGGACCAGGTCGATGTAGCGCTGGGCGTACTCGCTCAGGACTGCGTCCGGACTTCTCAGGTCGATCATGCTGGCTCCTTGCAAAGGCTTACTCTCATCCATCGGCCCATTTTGCTGACCTGGTCAGCCCCTGACAACAGCTCCAGACAGGATCTGGCATAACCAACGATCAAGCACAGCAAGGAACGCTGACGTCATCATGAAATCTCATCCCGAACTCCATGTCAGATCCCCGCTGCTCTTTCGCTGCGTGGCCATCGGCTTTGCGCCGTGCATGCTAGCGGTGTGCGCACTTGCGTTCTACGTACTGTGGGCCGAACTGCTGCCGCTGTATGGCCGCCTCTACAGAAATGCACCCGTTGTGGAAACGCCGCTCATGAATTTTTTCGTACTCGCGGCGATTCCGGGGACGCCCTACTCGCTCGTTGTCTGCGCCTTCGCGGCATGGACCGGTCAGAAATTCGACCCGCCCAAAAAGTCCAGGCTTCACACGTTCGAAATCCGGTCGTTGCAGTTGATGTTCGCGATAATGTGCTGCGCTGCCCCGGCCATGATCATTGCGACCACGGCCACACTCTCTGCGAAGGGCTACTGGTCTTGCCCAAAGCTCCGTATTTCAGGCTCCGCATGGCAGATGTTCTGGGTGAACGATGAGCGCATATGCTTTACGCCCGATTCCTACATCAACGACCATTGGCCATGCAAAGTTGTCGGGAACAAGACTATTTGCGTCCAGGTGGACGGTAGGTAGCAACGCCCCAACCTGCCGCCGAACGACACGATCGAGGGGGGATGGCACCGGCTTTGCCGGCGATCACGGGCGCAGCCCGTGCCAGTCCCCCTGTCAAACACGCAGCTCAAATAATGCCGGCTCCTGGATCTTGAACCCACTCCATCCGCCGCTACATGCGGCGTATTCCGTCGCATTGCCATCATTGGAAGGCCCGCCGTAAAGCCCTTGCATCACCGCCCGACCCAACCAGAAATGCGACCTGCTTCACCTTTTGAAAAATATTTTCCAATATCCTTTTCAGCTGTTTTCCCACGCCTCAAACCCCTTCCCCACGGGCCCAAGCCCTGATTTTACGCACCCAAAACCACTGCTCGATATCAATGCGACATCATTGCGCCGCGTCACAAACAACGAAAAAATCGCGGCCGCCGCAGGAACTTCTTCCAACGCGGGGTGCCCTACACGGCATTACTGGCAACACGATATTCATGTGCCAGTACCGAGTTTCCAGTCCACGCCAGCGGCGTATCAGGACGATTCAAAAAGGCTCATGGACGATGTACCGATGACACAGACGTTTGATGTCGAAGCACTGATCAAGCTGCGTAGCCAAACGCGGGCAATCTCCGATGCGCTCAAGGCGCAGGCGGCCGATTACCTCGCCACCGCGGCGCCGCTGATCCGTCCGCAAACGCTGTTCGGTGAATACCTGCAGGGGGCGCAACGCAGCAGCGGGCGCGAAACCCAGGGCCACTTCCAGTCGCTTATCGAACTCTACGAGCGCATCGGCTCGGCCGCGCCCTTCCAGCTGGTCAGCGAGCTGGAAGTGCCGCTCAACCTCATCAGCACCACCCCCGAACTGTTCCCCCTGGAATACGACAAGGCCCTGGTCCCCAGCGGCCAGGTCATCCGCATCACCAGCCCGGTGCGCTGGGTCGTGGGCTTTCAGGGCTTCGAGCTGGCGCGCTTTCGCAATGTCATCCACGACCCCAACCGCAGCAGCGCCGAGCTGTACCGCTTCGTGGTGCACTACCTGGTGCTGTTCTACTGCCTGAGCAAGTCGCCTGGCCTTGGCCGCCTGTTCGAAGGCCTGCGCTTTGGCTTGAGCTTCGAACGCCTCAAGGGCATGGGTGACCTGCCCTTCTGCGTCATCAGCTCGCCGGTGCGTTCGGAACTTCCCGACGATTCGGTCATCCGTAGCAGCACGCAAATTGCCGGCAACACCAGTTTCGAAGAGCTGGTGGGCCGCGACAACATTCTGGAAATGAACGACGAAATCCGTCAGCGCCTGCTGCTGACGATCGAAGGACTGTAACGCGCAGGCCCCCGCCGGGCCGCGCCATGATTCGCAGCGAATTGCTCGCACTGGAGAACACGATGGCGAAGAAGGAAAGTACCCAGCACAAACTCGACCGCGTTCGCGCGCCGCGGGTTCACATCACTTACGACGTGGACATCGGTGATGCGATCGAGAAAAAGGAGCTGCCCTTTGTCGTTGGCGTGCTGGGCGATTTTTCCGGCAACCCGCTGGAGCCCTTGCCCAAGCTCAAGGACCGCAAGTTCGTCTTCATCGACCGCGACAATTTCAACGGCGTGCTCAAAGGCATCAAGCCGCGCCTGACCTACCGCGTCGACAACACCCTGGCCAAAAACGGCACCCAGCTGGGCGTGGAACTGAACTTCAACAGCATGGAAGACTTCGAGCCACAGAACGTGGTGAAGCAAGTCGAGCCACTGCGCAAGCTTTTGGAAGTGCGCAACAAGCTGGCCGACCTGCGTAACAAGATGGGCGGCAACGACAAGCTCGAAGAGCTGCTGATGGACGTGCTGCAGAACACCGAGAAGCTGAAAACCCTGGGCAAGGAATTCGGTCGCGAAGCCGCCGTACCCGCCGCCGATGGCAAAGAGTAAGCAGGAGCCAGACGATGACCGACAAGCAAACACTGCCACAACAGGACACCGACCTGGTCGAGGTGGAAACCTTCGCCCCGCAGGCCTCGCTGCTCGACAGCATCATTTCGCAAAGCCGTGTGGCCCGCTCCGACACCGAGCGCAACCGCACCCGTGACCTGATCGGTGAGCTGGTCAACCAGGTGCTCGAGGGCGAGATGACCCCGAGCAAGGACCTGATCGCCGTGCTCGACGCGCGCATCGCCGAGATCGACTCGATGCTCTCCGAGCAGATGAACGAGATCATGCACGCCCGCGAATTCCAGCAGCTGGAAGCCTCCTGGCGCGGCCTGAAGTACCAGGTCGACCAGACCGAAACCAGCACCACGCTGAAGATCCACCTGCTCAACGCCTCGAAGAAGGACCTGGTGCGCGACCTCAAGGCCGCCAGCGAATTCGACCAGAGCGCGCTGTTCAAGAAGGTATACGAAGAAGAGTACGGCACCTTCGGTGGCGCCCCGTTCGGCATGCTGATCGGTGACTACGAATTCAACCGCAACCCCGAAGACATGTACCTGCTCGAAGAGATCTCGCACGTGGCCGCTGCGGCCCATGCGCCATTCATCTCGGCCGCATCGCCCGAGCTGTTTGGCTGGGACTCATTCACCGACATGTCCGGCCCGCGTGACCTGGCGAAAATCTTCGACACGGTCGAATACGCCAAATGGAAGTCGTTCCGCGCCTCGGAGGACTCGCGCTATGTCGGCCTGACCCTGCCGCACGTGCTCGGCCGCCTGCCATATGGCCCTGATACCACCCCGGTGGAAGAATTCAACTTCGTCGAAAGCGTCGACGGCCGTGACCACAACAAGTACCTGTGGATGAACGCCGCCTACGCCCTGGGCACCCGCGTCACCGATGCCTTCTCGCGTTACGGCTGGTGCGTGGCCATCCGCGGTGTCGAAGGTGGCGGCCTGGTAGAAGGCCTGCCAACCCACACCTTCAAGACCGATGACGGCGAAATTGCCCTCAAATGCCCAACTGAGATCGCCATCACCGACCGCCGTGAAAAAGAGCTGTCGGACCTTGGCTTCATCCCGCTGGTGCACTGCAAAGGTACCGACTACGCCGCGTTCTTCGGCACCCAGTCGGCGCAGAAGCAGAAGCAGTACAACACCGACATCGCCAATGCCAACGCACGCCTGTCGGCGCAGCTGCAGTACATCTTCGCCACCTCGCGCATTGCCCACTACATGAAGGCGATCATGCGCGACAAGATTGGCAGCTTCGCCTCGCGCATGGACGTCGAGCGTTTCCTCAACCAGTGGCTGGCCAGCTATGTGCTGCTTGACGACACTGCCAGCCAGGAAGCCAAGGCCAAGTTCCCGCTGCGCGAAGCCCGTGCCGAAGTGTTCGAGGTGCCAGGCAAGCCAGGTGTGTACAAGGCCGTGACCTACCTGCGCCCGCACTACCAGCTCGACGAACTGACCGCTTCGCTGCGCCTGGTCGCAGAGCTGCCGCAAGGCGCTCGCGGCTGACCGGCCTGCGTGTTCAAGGAT
>NZ_MOMO01000051.1:0-5914 GCF_009933855.1 Pseudomonas sp. SG-MS2
GCCCCAAGCCTGGGCACAGAGCAACAGGCTGATCATCAGTGCCAGCCAGCCAGCGCCACGCAGCACCACGCGCAATGGCCGCGGGCAAGCCCGCTGCCATACCTGCTTGTAGTGCCGCTCCAGGCCTTGGCAAAGGCCAAGCATGCCGGCATAGGCGAACAGCGTGCCGCCCGCGATCAGCATCATCATGCGCCTGCCTCCACGCTGCGCCCTGCCTTGCGTGCAAGCGGTGCCGGCTCGGCATTCTGCACACGCCAAGCCACCAAACCGAGCAAGCCTCCCAGCACCAGTGCGCAAGCCGCCACGCCCAGGCGCAAGGCATCCGCCAGCCCACCGAACAGCCCAAGGCCCATGCACAGCAGTGCCGTCAGCCCCAGTTGCTCCACCCACGCCCGGCGCGCAGGCCTGATACCCGCATGCAACAGCGCCAGCAGCCATACACCAAAGAACGCCCGCACCTCCCAGGCTTCGCGCTGTACCAGCTCGACCGGCAGCAGGCGGCTGGCCCAGAGCAAGCCGGCACAGGCCAGCAGCAAACCGGCAACGAAACCGACATTGCACACCTCGGCCACCCGGTACCAACGCCGCGCCGACAACTGCGCGCTGGCGCTGGCGTACTTGCGCCCACGCTTCACGCAAAACAGCACCAGGCCACTGGCGATCATCACGCAGCTGATGACGCCACAAACGAAGTACAACCAACGCATCGGGTACCCGCCAAACTGGGCAAAATGCAGGCCGACCATGACCCGCTGGGTCAAGGGGGCCGCACGCCACTCGGTCACATCGCTGAGCAACTGGCCGCTGACACCATCGAATACCATGGCCTGCCCCTTGGACAGGGCGATGCGATTACCCAGTTCAGGGCGGACCTCGATCCGTGCCCCGGCAGTGTTGGGATTGCGGATATTGAAACCGCCTATGGGCCCCAAGCGTGCCTGCGCCTGGGCCAGTAGCGGTACCACATCGGCCAGCTCCGCGGGCTGCCTGGCCATGCCCCTTGGCTGCTCCAGGCGGGCGTTGCCCTGGGCCTTGAAGTAGGCCCGGTTGTCCCCGGCGAACAGCGCATCGACACCTGCAGGAATGTAGATGAGCATGAAGATCACCAGCCCGGTGTAGGTGATCATCAGGTGGAACGGCAGCAACAGCACTGCACTGGCGTTGTGAAAGTCCAGCCAGGAGCGCTGGCCCTTGTTCGGCCGGAAAGTGAAGAACTCCTTGAAGATCTTCTTGTGGATGACAATGCCGGTGACAAGCGCCGCCAGCATCACCAGCGCCAGTGCACCGACCACGAAGATGCCCCAGTTGCGCGGCAGGTCGAGGGTGAAATGGAAGCGGAAAAAGAAATTGCCGCCGACACTGTCGCGTACCTCGATGGCCTCGCCCGTCTGCGGGTCGAGCTGCACGCCGCCGCCATGGCGCCGCTCACCGGTAGATACCCGCAGCCCGGGCGAACGATCGGTGGGCAGGCTGACGCCCCAGTTGCCGGCCTGCGGCTCATGGGCTTGCAGGTAGGCAATGGCGCGCCGCGCGGCATCGGCCTGGGTCACTTCACTGGCCGGGATTTCCGGCTGCATCCAGTGGTTCAGTTCTTTGTCGAACACCGCCAGGGTGCCGGTGACGAAGATGGCGAACAGCAGCCAGCCGAAGATCAGCCCGCCCCAGGTGTGCAGCCAGGCCATCGATTGAGTGAAGGTGTTCTTCATGCCAGCCACTCCAGCGCCTGGGGCCAGAAGCCGATCAACGCCAGGGGCGCGGCCAGGGCCAGCGGTAGCCAGGCGCGCACCGCGTCACGGCTGGCAAAGGCCCATAGGATGGCTGCGGTGTAGAAAATGAAGGCCGGCAGGGTCGCGACGATGACCGCATCGGCAGGTGACAGCGGCAACAGCCGGGCCAGGCAGGCGCTGGCGGCATAGGTAAGCGCGTAGCCGCCCAACAGCGCGGCGCTGCTGCGCGAGAGGATCTGCAACCAGGCGGTTTTAGTGTTCATTGGGGTATTTCCTGGTAGTCACATCGAGGCAAGCCCGCTCCCCAGGTACACCACTGCGCTTGCGCCCGTGGGGTATCTGCAGGAGCGGGCTTGCCCCGCGAATGGGCCGCAGCGCGGCCCCTGCATCAGAACGAGATATTCAAGGAAGCAAACACCGCACGTCCCGGCTGGTTGTAGGTGTTGGCACCCGAGCTGCTGGCATTGCCACCGCGATAGATCTGCTTGTCGAACACGTTGTTCACGCCCACCCGCACGTCATAGTTGGCGTTGAACTTGTACCCGGTGCTGACATCCACCAGGCCATAGGCCTCGACATCCTGCTGCGCCTCGGCGTCGTAGCTCTCCTCGGTGCGGTAGTTGTAGGTCGGCGACTTCTGCTTGCCGTAGTAGGTCCCGGCCACCTGGAACGAAAGCTTGTCGGTGGCGCGCCAGTCCAGGGTGCTGTTGACCGTGTATTCGGGGATCACCGACAGCGGCTCGCCCGTCTCGCGGTTGTCGTTGTCGAGCATCCAGGTCAGGTTGGTGTTCCAGTCCAGTACCGGGGTCAGTTCGACGAACAGGTTGCCCTCGATGCCTTCCACACGTGCCTCGCCGGCGTTCTCCCACTGGGTCACGCGGCGGCCGCTGTTGATGCTGTAGAGCACATCGGTGTCACCGATGATCTTGTTCTTGTAATCGTTGCGGAAGTACGTCGCGCTGGTACGCCAGGTGCCGCGGTCGTACAACAGGCCGATTTCCTTGTTGACGCTGATTTCCGGCTTGAGGTCGGCATTGCCCTGCAGGTAGCAGCCCCCGGAGTTGCTCTGCTGCACACTGCAGCCGTTGCCACGGCTGTAGAGCAGGTAGTTGGGGTTGGACTGATACAGGTTCGGCACCTTGTAGGCCCGGGCGATACCGCCCTTGACCGACAGCGCATCGGTCAGCTTGTGCGACAGGTTGAGGCTGGGGCTGAAGTTGTCGCCAAAGGTTTCGTGGTGATCGAAGCGCAGGCCCGGGGTGACGGTGGTGTCGCCCAGCACAATGTTGTCCTCGACGAACAACGCGTAGCTCTTGGCGGTCATCTTCGAGTTGCTGCGGTCGAAGCCACTGATGACGTCACTGCCACCGCCGCTGGGGTCGAAGCTCTGGGGGCGGAACGAGCCCTGGTCGTTGAGCGATTCGTAAAGGTACTCGCCGCCCAGGGTCAGCACATGTTCAGTACTGCCCATGGCAAACGGCAGGTTCACTTCGCTGCTCAGGCGAGTGTTGCGCAGCCGCGACATGGCTGCACCGCTGTCGTTGATCGCACCTTCCGGGCCACCGGCCAGGCCTTCGTTGAGACGCCAGTTGCGTACGTATTCGTAAGCCAGGCTGGTCTTGCTGGTGCCCCAGCTGAAATCGCCAAGGTGGGTCAGGTCATAGGTGTTGCGCTGCATGACATTGGTCTCGTGGCCATACAGGCTGGAGATCAGGTCGACATTGCTGCCGCCGTTGCTGTTCATGGTGTCGCCGGCATAGAGGTTGCCCTGGCGGCTATAGCCGGCGCTGGCTTCGAGGCGGTGCTCGTCGTTGAGCCGCCAGCTCAGCAGGCCGTTGATGTCCTTGTTGCGCACGCCCTCACGGCCGGCGACCAGCGCGCTGTTGGCGTGGTCGGCGTTGATGTCCAGGTCGTCGGCGTCGGTCTTGGCCAGGCCACCGTACAAACGGAAACCGAGGTTGTCGGTAAGCCCACCGCTGAGGTTGAAGTTGGCACGACGGCTGACACCCTCGGCACTGTCTTGCGGCATTTGCGTGAACAGGTTGAGGCTGCCCTTGAACGCCTCGGTGGGCCGCTTGGTGATGATGTTCACCACCCCGCCCATGGCGCCCGAGCCGTAGCGCGCCGCCGCGGGGCCGCGCAGGATTTCGATGCGCTCGACCGCCTCGGCCGGCACCCAGTTGGTTTCGCCGCGGGTGTCGCGGTCGCCGTTCCAGCCGTAGCGCACGGCGTTGCGCGCGCTGGACGGTTTGCCGTCGATGAGGATCAGGGTGTTCTCCGGGCCCATGCCGCGCAGGTCGATCTGCCGGTTGTTGCCACGCGCACCACTGGCGCTGTTGCCGGTCAGGTTGACCCCCGGCTCCCGACGGATGATGTCGGACAGGTCGTTGGCCGGCGGGCGACGCTTGATGTCTTCTTCAGTGATGATCGACGAACCCAGCGCCTGACGTGCCTCGCGCTCTGCAGTGACCAGGGTGTCCTGGATCACCAGTGCGTCGTCGGCCACCGGCATTTCCAGCACCTCACCAGGGCTGCGCTCCACTGTTTCAGCGGCGGTCGCCATCATGGCCGGTGACGCCAACGCGACAAACGCCAGGGCCAGGCTGTTGGGTGAAGTTCTGCACTGCATTGACACATCTCCTGCGATGGGTAAGCGAAGGGCACATCCCTGCCAGGAAGCCGGAAGGCCCGCGCCCACCGGCCTCGCAAACACTGTTCGGGGGCCAACAGGGTTGGTAAATATAGTGATTCTCAAATGGGTTTAAATCTTATTTACGAAACTTACATGTTTGCACCGGAACTTTTCCGACGCGTAGCCAGCCCGTGTACAGTCACTTTTGCCCCTCTCCCCTGAGATGAGACAGCGTTTCCATGCTCCCAGCCGCTCTGATCTTCCTGTTCACCCTGACCCTGGTCATCTGGCAGCCCAAAGGCCTCGGCGTTGGCTGGAGCGCCACACTCGGCGCCGTGCTGGCCCTGGTGTTCGGCGTGGTATCGCTGCATGACATCCCCACGGTATGGGCCATCATCTGGAACGCCACCGCCACCTTCATCGCCCTGATCGTCATCAGCCTGCTGCTGGACGAAGCGGGCTTTTTCGAATGGGCGGCGCTGCATGTGGCGCGCTGGGCGCGAGGGGACGGGCGCCGCCTGTTCGCCTTCATGGTGCTGCTGGGCGCGGCGGTGTCGGCGCTGTTCGCCAATGACGGCGCGGCGCTGATCCTCACCCCGATCGTCATGTCGATGCTGCTGGCGCTGCGCGTCTCCCCGGCGGCGACCCTGGCCTTCGTCATGGGTGCAGGCTTCATCGCCGACACCGCCAGCCTGCCGCTGGTGGTATCCAACCTGGTGAACATCGTCTCGGCGGACTACTTCGATCTGGGGTTCAACGCCTATGCCGCGGTGATGGTGCCGGTGAACCTGGTAGCAGTGGCAGCCACGCTGCTGGTGCTGTGGCTGTATTTTCGCCGCGACATTGCGCTGCGCTATGCCACCGAGGACCTCAAGGTGCCGGCCATGGCCGTACGCGACCGCGCAACGTTCCGTGTCGGCTGGGCGGTGCTGCTGGCATTGCTGGCCAGCCTGTTCGTGCTCGAGCCCATGGGCATCCCGGTCAGTGCCGTGGCCGCAGCCTGCGCGGCGGTACTGTTCGCCGTTGCCGCCCGGGGCCATGTGATCTCCACCCGCCGCGTGCTGCGCGAGGCACCGTGGCAGATCGTGGTGTTTTCGTTGGGGATGTACCTGGTGGTCTACGGCTTGCGCAATGCCGGCCTCACCGACTCGCTCGGCAATGTGCTGAGCTGGCTGGCCGGGCACGGGCTATGGGCAGCCTCGCTGGGGACCGGCCTGATTGCGGCGCTGCTGTCGTCGGTCATGAACAACATGCCCAGCGTGCTGATCGGGGCGCTGTCGATTCATGCCAGCGAGGCGCAGGGTGTGGTGCGCGAAGCGATGATCTATGCCAACGTGATCGGCTGCGACCTGGGGCCGAAGATCACCCCGATCGGCAGCCTGGCCACGCTGTTGTGGCTGCATGTGCTGGCGCGCAAGGGCGTGACCATCGGCTGGGGGTATTACTTCAAGGTAGGCGTATTGTTGACGGTGCCCGTATTGCTGGTGACCCTGGCGGCACTGGCGGTGCGGCTGAGTTTTTGAGGGCAAAGCCTGCGTTGGCGGCTGCACATGGC
>NZ_MOMO01000052.1:0-12557 GCF_009933855.1 Pseudomonas sp. SG-MS2
CGCATCAGGTTACAAGATTGGCAGTCTAACACCTCTGTCGGCCCCACTGACGGCGCCAGCGCCATCGCACACAGACAGCATACGAGTCATTCTCGATACGTTTCATGATGCTCCGGGTTGAACTCAGCGAAAATGCCCTTATCTTAGAAACGCCCCCGCCAAAGCGCTGTGCCAGCATCGTGGAAATCCACCACTTTCCTCACCATCGTTTCCGGGTAGAATGCTCGTTCGCATGCGGCCCAAGGGCTGCACGGGCGACTCATGGGGCCGCCCTCCATCCCTACGTGTGGAAGATCCTGCCGATATGTTTGCGCCTTTGTTAAAGAAACTTTTTGGAAGCAAGAACGAGCGTGAAGTCAAACGCATGCTCAAGACGGTGAACATCGTCAATGCCTTCGAAGAGAAAATGGTCGCCCTCTCCGATGAGCAACTGCGCGCCAAAACCGCAGAGTTCAAGGAGCGTCTGGCCAAAGGCGAGACACTGGACCAACTGCTGCCTGAAGCCTTCGCCGTGGCCCGTGAAGCCGGCAAGCGGGTGATGGGCATGCGCCACTTCGATGTGCAGCTGATCGGCGGCATGACCCTGCACGAGGGCATGATCGCAGAAATGCGCACCGGTGAAGGCAAGACCTTGGTCGGTACCCTGGCCGTTTACCTCAACGCCCTTTCCGGCAAAGGGGTGCACGTGGTCACGGTCAACGACTACCTGGCCCGCCGCGACGCCAACTGGATGCGCCCTCTGTACGAATTCCTCGGTCTGTCCGTAGGCATCGTCTCGGCCTTCCAGCCACCAGAGGAAAAGCGCGCTGCGTATGCCTCCGATATCACCTACGGCACCAACAACGAGTTCGGTTTCGACTACCTGCGCGACAACATGGCTTTCAGCCTGGAAGAGAAATTCCAGCGTGAACTGAATTTCGCCGTGATCGACGAAGTCGACTCGATCCTCATCGACGAAGCCCGTACGCCGCTGATCATCTCCGGCCAGGCAGAAGACAGCTCCAAGCTGTACATCGAGATCAACCGCCTGATCCCGCGCCTGACCCAGCACATCGAAGAAGTCGAAGGCCAGGTCACCCAGGAAGGCCATTTCTCCATCGACGAGAAGAGCCGCCAGGTCGAGCTCAACGAAGCCGGTCACCAGTTCATCGAAGAGATGCTCACCCAGTCCGGCCTGCTGGCTGAGGGCGAGAGCCTCTACTCGTCGCACAACCTGGGCCTGCTGACTCATGTCTATGCCGGCCTGCGTGCGCACAAACTGTTCCACCGCAATGTCGAGTACATCGTTCAGGACGGTCAGGTCCTGCTGATCGACGAGCACACCGGCCGTACCATGCCTGGCCGTCGTCTGTCCGAAGGCCTGCACCAGGCCATCGAGGCGAAAGAGAACCTGAACATCCAGGCCGAGAGCCAGACCCTGGCTTCGACCACCTTCCAGAATTATTTCCGTCTGTACACCAAGCTGTCCGGCATGACCGGTACCGCCGACACCGAAGCGTTCGAGTTCCAGTCGATCTACGGCCTCAACGTGATGGTGATTCCGCCGAACAAGCCGCTGGCGCGTAAGGACTTCAACGACCTGGTGTACCTGACCGCGGACGAGAAGTACGCCGCGATCATTGCCGACATCAAAGAAAGCATGACCCAGGGCCGTCCGGTTCTGGTGGGTACTGCGACCATTGAAACCTCCGAGCACATGTCGAACCTGCTGAAGCAGGAAGGCATCGAGCACAAGGTCCTGAACGCCAAGTACCACGAAAAGGAAGCCGAGATCATCGCGCAAGCGGGGGCTCCGGGTGCACTGACCATCGCTACCAACATGGCCGGTCGTGGTACCGACATTCTTCTGGGCGGTAACTGGGAAGCCGAAGTGGCTGCCCTGGAGAACCCAAGCCCCGAGCAGATCGCCCAGATCAAGGCCGACTGGCAGAAGCGTCACCAGCAGGTGATCGAGTCCGGTGGCCTGCACGTGATCGCCTCCGAGCGCCACGAATCGCGCCGTATCGACAACCAGCTGCGTGGCCGTTCCGGCCGTCAGGGCGACCCGGGTTCAAGCCGTTTCTACCTGTCGCTGGAAGACAGCCTGATGCGTATCTTCGCCTCCGATCGGGTGAAGAACTTCATGAAAGCACTGGGCATGCAGTCCGGTGAGGCCATCGAACACCGCATGGTCACCAACGCCATCGAAAAGGCGCAGCGCAAGGTCGAAGGGCGCAACTTCGATATTCGTAAGCAACTGCTCGAATACGATGACGTGGCCAACGAACAGCGCAAGGTGATCTACCACATGCGCAACAGCCTGCTGGCTGCCGAAAACATCGGTGACACCATCGCCGAGTTCCGTCAGGAAGTGCTCGATGCCACCATCAGCCAGCACATCCCGCCGCAGTCGCTGCCCGAACAGTGGGACGTTGCCGGCCTGGAGGCTTCGCTGGCCAGCGACTTCGCCATCAAGCTGCCTATCCAGCAGTGGCTCGACGAGGACGATCACCTCTACGAGGAGACCCTGCGCGAGAAGCTGCTGAAGGAAATCACCGACGCCTACAACGAGAAGGAAGACCAGGCCGGCATCGACGCCCTGCGCACCTTCGAGAAGCAGATCCTGCTGCGCGTGCTGGACGACCTGTGGAAAGACCACCTGTCGACCATGGACCACCTGCGCCACGGCATTCACCTGCGTGGTTACGCGCAGAAGAACCCGAAGCAGGAATACAAGCGCGAATCCTTCACCCTGTTCCAGGAATTGCT
Source organism: Pseudomonas sp. SG-MS2 (assembly GCF_009933855.1). Lineage (NCBI taxonomy): Bacteria > Pseudomonadati > Pseudomonadota > Gammaproteobacteria > Pseudomonadales > Pseudomonadaceae > Pseudomonas > Pseudomonas sp. SG-MS2. Next base: position 2,749 of record NZ_MOMO01000052.1, read on the forward strand.
CGAGTCGATCAAGCGCGACACCATCCGCGTGCTGTCGCACGTTCAGGTACGCCGCGAAGACCCGGTCGAAGAAGAGGCCCGCCTGCGCCGCGAAGCCGAAGAACTGGCCAGCCGCATGCAGTTCCAGCACGCCCCTGCGCCAGGCCTTGAGAGCGAGCAACTGAGTGAAGAAGGTGCCGAAGTGGCAGTCGCCGTTGCCCCGGTGCGCAACGATCAGAAGCTGGGCCGCAACGAGCCGTGCTGGTGTGGTTCGGGCAAGAAGTTCAAGCATTGCCATGGTCAGATCGAGTGATCTGAACAGACGTTTGTAAAAGCCTGGGGCCGCATTGCGGCCCTTTCGCGACACAAGGCCGCTCTCACATATCGCGCTCGCCCACCGGTTGGCGCGGTCCCTGTAGGAGCGGCCTTGTGCCGCGAATGGGGCGCGAAGCGGCCCCGCTCTTTCCTCATCACTTCACCGTTTTTCTAGGAGCGCTCTAATGGCTGTTGGTCTTGGTCCTTTGCCCACCCTGCACCCGGTTCCGGGTTTTGAACTCGGCATCGCTTCTGCCGGCATCAAGCGCCCAGGGCGCAAGGATGTGGTGGTCATGCGCTGCGCCGAGGGCTCCAGCGTGGCAGGCGTGTTCACCCTCAACGCCTTTTGCGCAGCACCGGTGATCCTTGCCAAGCAACGCGTTCAGGGCACTGTGCGTTACTTGCTGACCAACACTGGCAACGCCAACGCGGGCACCGGCGCGCCGGGGCTGGCCGCCGCTGAGCGCACTTGCGCCAAGCTTGCGGAGCTGACCGGCGTGCCTGCCGAGTCGGTGTTGCCATTCTCCACCGGTGTGATCGGTGAGCCGCTGCCGGTCGAAAAGATCGAAGGTGCCCTGCAGGCCGCTTTGGACAACCTGTCGGAAAACAACTGGGCTGAAGCCGCCACCGGCATCATGACCACCGACACCCTGCCCAAGGGCGCCAGCCGCCAGTTCCAGCACGAAGGCGTGACCGTCACCGTTACCGGTATCAGCAAAGGCGCCGGCATGATCCGCCCGAACATGGCCACCATGCTCGGCTACATCGCTACCGACGCCAAAGTTGCCCCGGCCGTGCTCAAGGACCTGATGCTCGACGGCGCCAACAAGTCGTTCAACCGCATCACCATCGATGGCGACACCTCGACCAACGACTGCTGCATGCTGATCGCCACCGGCAAAGCGGGCCTGCCGGAAGTCACCGAGGCCAGCGGCGCGCTGTTCGAAGCGCTGAAGAAGGCGGTGTTCGAAGTGTGCATGGAAGTGGCCCAGGCCATCGTCCGTGACGGCGAAGGCGCTACCAAGTTCGTGACCGTGCAGGTCAATGGCGGTGGCAACCATCAGGAGTGCCTGGATGTCGGTTACGCTGTCGCTCACTCGCCGCTGATCAAGACCGCGCTGTTCGCCTCCGACCCGAACTGGGGCCGTATCCTTGCTGCCGTAGGGCGCGCTGGGGTGCCTGCGCTGGATGTAAGCCTGATCGATGTGTACCTCGACAATGTGTGTATCGCCAGCAAAGGCGGCCGCAGCCCGAGTTATACCGAAGAGCAGGGCTCGGCAGTGATGGCTCAGGAAGAGATCACCATCCGTATCGAGCTGGGCCGTGGCCAGTGCAGCGAAACCATCTGGACCACCGACCTGTCCCACGAGTACGTGAAGATCAACGCCGAATACCGTACCTGATCCAATGGCCTGATCGCCGAAAAGCCTGCTCGCAGCCACCTGTGGAAGCCGGCTTGCCGGCGATGGGCTGCACAGCAGCCCCAAGGCCACCGACATTGCCACATCATCGGAGCCGACCCATGAGCTATCACCTGATCATCGGCGACAAGCTGTATTCTTCCTGGTCGCTACGCGGCGCCCTGGCCCTTGAGCTGGCCGGAGTTCCCTACGAAGAAACCCTGATCAAACTCAACCAGCCCGACACCCGTCAGCGTATTCTCGCGTTCTCCTCCACCGGCAAGGTGCCGCTGCTCAAGACCGAGCACGGGGTGATCGCCGACTCCCTGGCCATCGCTGAATACCTTAACGAGCGCCACCCCGAGGCCCACTTGTGGCCTGTCGATGTGGCAGCCCGTGCCCAGGCCCGTTCGGCCTGTGCGCAGATGCACAGCGGTTTCTTCGCCCTGCGTGGCGCCATGCCCTTCGATCTGTCCCGTGACGAAGCGCTGGAAAACATCCCGCTGGATGTGCAAGTGGATATCGACCGTATCGTCGCGCTGTGGTCCGAATGCCGCCTGGTGGCCAAGGACAGCGGCCCGTTCCTGTTCGGCAAGCCGACCCTGGCCGATGCCTTCTTCGCCCCGGTTGCCGTGCGCCTGCGTACTTACCGTGTAGAGGTGCCAGCGCAGGCTGCGAGCTATATCGAAACCATTTACCAATGGCCGGCCTTCAAGGCCTGGCAGCAAGCAGGCCTGGCGGAGCGTGAAGGGTGAAACGGATTCATGTAGCAGCAGCGGTGATTCGCGGTACAGACGGCCGCATCCTCATTGCCCGACGGGCCGACAGCCAGCATCAGGGTGGCCTGTGGGAATTCCCTGGCGGCAAGGTGGAGGAGGGCGAAAGCGTCGAAGCGGCGCTGGCTCGCGAGCTTCGCGAAGAGCTGGGTATCGAAGTGACCCGTTCACGGGCGCTTATCAAAGTCAGCCACGACTACCCGGACAAACAGGTGTTGCTCGATGTCCGTGAGGTCGAAGCGTTCACCGGTGAACCCCACGGGGCTGAAGGGCAGCCGCTGGCCTGGGTGTCGCCGAGGGAATTGCCACAGTATGAGTTCCCCGAGGCCAACAAGCCGATCGTGGCCGCCGCGCGCTTGCCCGATCAGTACCTGATCACCCCGGACGGCCTGGACGTGCCCGAGATGCTCAAGGGCATCCAGAAGGCTGTCGCCGCCGGCATCCGCCTGATCCAGTTGCGTGCGCCGGACATGTACGACCCCAAGTACCGCGATGTGGCGGTGGATGCGGTGGGGCTATGTGCGGGCAAGGCGCAATTGATGCTCAAGGGGCCGCTGGAGTGGTTGGGCGACTTCCCCGCGGCAGGCTGGCACCTGACGGCTGCGCAACTGCGCAAATACGCCGCCAAGGGCCGGCCTTTCCCTAAAGATCGTTGGCTGGCAGCGTCCTGTCACAGTGCTGAAGAGCTGGCACTGGCTGAGCAGATGGGTGTGGATTTCGTCACGCTCTCGCCAGTGCAGCTGACGCAGACGCATCCTGAGGCCTCGCCGCTGGGTTGGGATGAGGCTCAGCGCTTGATTGCCGGGTTCGGCAAGCCGGTGTTCCTGCTCGGTGGTGTTGGGCCAGGCGAGCGTGAGCGGGCCTGGCAAACCGGGGCGCAAGGTGTTGCCGGGATTCGGGCCTTTTGGCCTGAGGCCTGAGGCGGCCGTCGCAGGGGGCTGCCAGGCAGCCCCTTTGCGGTGTCAGCCTGCTGGCTTGTCCGCAGCCTGCCACAACACCTCGGCAACCCCCTGCCGCCGCCCGATGATCCGCGCCGCCACAAACAGCAGATCGGAAAGGCGATTGATATACGCCAGCGCCACGCCTTCCAGCGGCTCAACCGCATTCAGTTGCTGGCAGCGTCGTTCCGCACTGCGTGCCAGGCTTCGGCAGACGTGTGCTTGGGCGATCAGCGCCGATCCACTGGGCAGGATAAAGTTCGTCAAAGGCCCCAGTTCCTCGTTCCACCCATCGATGGCGGCCTCAAGCCGTTCCACCTCGGCCTCGTTCAGTGCCTTGTAACTGGGCATCGCCAGCTCGCCGCCCAGGTCGAACAGGCGGTGCTGGCATGGCGCCAGAACCTCGCTGACCTCCTCCAGACCTTGCTCTGCAAGGCCGGCCAGCAGCAGCCCAAGCTGGCTGTTAAGGCTGTCCACCTCGCCAATTGCCTCGATCCGCGGGTGGTCCTTGGGCACTCTGCGCCCATCGCCCAGGCCGGTTTCGCCTGTGTCACCGGTGCGGGTGTAAATCTTCGACAGGCGATAGCCCATGTCATGTCTCCGTCTGGTTCGGGGCCGCTGCCGACGGCTGGCCGAGGGGCAGGCGCAGGGTGAAGCAGGTGCCCTGGCCGGGCGTGGACTGCACTTCCATCTGCCCCTTGTGGTTATTGGTGATGATGAAGTAGGAAACCGACAAACCGAGCCCGGTGCCCTGGCCGATCTCCTTGGTGGTGAAGAAGGGCTCGAAGGTGCGCTTGCGGACCGCTTCGGGCATGCCGACGCCGTTGTCCTCGACCTGGATCTCGGCCCACGGCGGGCTGAGCCGGGTACGCAAGGTGATCCTTCCTGGCTCGCTGGGCTGAGGCCGTTGGTGGATGGCCTGGGCGGCATTCTTCAGCAGGTTCAGCAGCACTTGCTCCAGCTCGTTGGCGGTGCACGGCACCGGCCCCAGGTTGGGGTCGAACTGGCGGACAATGGCCTGGCCCTTGAAATCGAAACCGATGGTCAGGTCGAAGTCGTTACCGGCGATTTCCACGGCCTGGTCGATCAATGCCGGCAGGTCGCAGGGCGCCAGTTGGCGGTTGCTGCGGCGGCTGAAACTGAGCATATGGGTGACGATCTTGGCCGCCCGGGCGCCCGCCTGCTGAATGCCGTCGAGCAGTTGCGGTACCTCGCGGCTTTCCAGGTAGCGATTGACGCTGGGCAGGTCGATGCCCAGCTCGCTGGCTTGCTCCTGGTTGCGTGGCAGCTCCGGCGACAGTCGCCTGCGGATGTTCTGCACGTTGTGCAGGATCGCGCCCAGCGGGTTGTTGATTTCGTGTGCCATGCCGGCCGCCAGGCCACCGACCGAGAGCATCTTCTCCGATTGCACCATCATTTCCTCCAGCGACAGGCGCTGGGTGATGTCGTCGATGCGGATGACCACGCCGCGGCCGCCGCCGCCCATCAGCGGATAGAAGGTCAGGGCGTAGTGGCGCGTGTCTTCGCCTTTGGCCCAGGTGACCCGCTCGATCTTGGCGACACGGTGTTTTTCCACGGTTTCCTTGAGCTGCGGCAGGAACGGCTTGAGCGGCTCGAAAGCGATGAAGATCGGCTGGTTCAGCGCTTCGTCCAGCGGCGTGCCGGAGAGCACCGTGGCCTCGTGATTCCACTGGGTGACATAAAGCTGCTCGTCGAGGGCGATCAGCGCCGAGGGCATGGAGTCAATGATGCTGTTGAGATAGTTCTGAAAGCCCGTGAGCTTTTTCTCGATCTTGCTGCGCACCTGGACTTCCAGTTCCAGCTTGCGGTTGGTGTGGCGGGTTTCCTCGGCCAGGCCCTGGGCCTGATCGTAAGCGTCCTGGAATTCGTCGCGGGTGCGCTTGAGTTGCTGCTCGCGCGCCTCGATGCGCGAGAGCATGGTGTTGAAAGCGTCGGCGAGGCTGCCGATCTCATCGTCGTTGCCCCTTTTGGCACGCAGCGCGTAGCTTTCTTCACGGGTGACCTGGCGGCTGAGTTCTTCGAGCTGATTGATCGGCTGGGTGATCAGGCGTTTGATCTGCCGGGCGATGACCAGCCATAGCAGGATGCTGAACACCAGGATCGCCAGGCTGGCGCTCAGGGTGCCGGTGTAGAACGCGGTTGGCAGTTCGCTGCTGGCCACCAGCAGCAGGTGCGCGGGCGGGCTGGCATCACGGGGGATACGGATCAGTTGGGTGCTGCGAAATTCCATCAGGCGCCAGCCGTCGATGTTTCGATAGCGCTTGGGCAGGGCCAGCGGGTCGCCATGTTGCAATTGGGCCAACATGCGACCATCGCCACCATAGACCGCCGCAGCGCGCAGCGGCGTATAGCTGTCCAGCTCTTTGAGCAGCGCCGTGGCAGTGTCCTGGGATTCGCCGGCGCGTGCTGCCAGCTGAGGGTTGGCGACCAGGCGGCCGATGGTCTGCAACGCTTGCGGCGCCATGCTTTCCTGGGTGATCCAGTAGGCGGCGCTGATGAACGTCAGGTTGGCCACCAGCAGGATGGTCACCAGCAGTACCAGCAGGGCGGCCAGCAGCTTCTGCCCGACCGGGAGGTTTTCCAGGCGTTGGCGCAAGGTCATGGGCTAGGCAATGTCCGTATCCGGTTGAAAGGGCGCGTCAGGCGCTTGGCAAGCCACGTGCGCGCAGGTTATCGACCAGCCGCTGGTGCAGGCGTTCCAGCCCAGGTAGCACCATGCCATGGCGCGCGGCTGAGCGGCAGGCATGGCCAAGCAGGTAATGCACCTCGGTACGCCGGCCTGCGCGCACATCCTGATACATCGAAGAGTAGTTGGCTGACGTGGCGAGGATCACCCGTTGTACTTCTTCGCCCAGATTATCGGCAGCTTCGGGTTGGCCACACCGTCCCAGCAGCTCGCCGAGTTCGGCAATCAACCCATCGACTTCGCTCAGGTGCCCCAGCAGCCCGCCGTTCTGGCAGTCATGCAGCACGGTCAGCGGATTGATCGCGCAATTGAGCGCAAGCTTGCGCCACAGGCGGGTAAGTATGTCCACGGTCCATTCAGCCGGGATGCCAGCGTCATGGAGCTCGTCGAACCACTCTGGCGCCGCGGGGTTGGCCGGGTCGCCCAGCCAGTTGAAGCCGTGGCCGGCAAAGCGTACCCGCCAGTCGTCCTCGCGGAATGCGCCCTCGGTGCTGGAGGCGAAGATGCAGCGGGCCAGCGGTACCTGATCGGCGACTTCGTCCTGGCTGCCCAGCCCGTTCTGCAGCAGCACGATTTCCGCGCCAGCGGCCAGGCGCGGGGCCAGCCGTGCGATCGCAGGTGCTGCGTCGTAGGCCTTGCAAGCCACCAGCAGGCGGTGCACCGGCCCGTTGGTATCGGCTGTTTCGGCAGGGATCGCGTAATGATTGGCGTGGTCCTGTTCGACCAGCGTCAGGCCGCCAGCCTGTTCATAGGCCAGCAACCGCTGCCGATCGCGCAGAATCAGGCGCACCGCCTTGCCGGCACGTGCCAGTCGGCAAGCCCAGAGGGTGCCGAGGCTACCGGCGCCGAGAATATGCCAGGTGCTGCTCATCTGCGTTTCGCAACCCGTTATAATAAGCCCGCATTTTAACCTTCAAACCCCGACGCGCTCCATCTTCAGACCGAGCGCGCTTTTATTTTATGGAGAACAACCATGCCTTCGTTCGACGTGGTATCGGAACTGGACAAGCACGAAGTGCAGAACGCCGTCGAAAACGCCATCAAGGAGCTCGACCGTCGTTACGACCTCAAGGGCAAGGGCAGCTTCGAGTTCAAGGAAAAGGAACAGACCGTGCTGCTGACTGCCGAGGCTGAGTTCCAGCTCGAAGCGATGATCGAGATCCTGCGCCTGGCGCTGGTCAAGCGCAAGATCGACGTGAAATGCCTGGAAACCCAAGACGCCTACGCCTCGGGCAAGGAAATGAAGCAGGAGGCCAAGTTCCGCGAAGGCATCGACAAAGAGCTGGCCAAGAAGATCGTCGCCCACATCAAGGATGCCAAGCTCAAGGTCCAGGCTGCCATTCAGGGTGAGCAGGTGCGCGTGACCGGCAAGAAGCGTGATGACCTGCAAGAGGCCATTGCTGCCTTGCGTGCCAAAGAGTTCGACATGCCGCTGCAGTTCAACAACTTCCGCGACTGATCCTTGTTGCCAGGAACCCCGATGGCGCAATGATGTCCATGGGGGCCATGGCCGCTGAATTTTTCGCGGCCGGTTTTACCGTGTACTTGCCGTTCGGCATCAGGAGATGAACATGGATTTGAACGCTGAAGTCGATCAGCTGGTCCGCCAATCGCAGACCTGGATCCCTTTGATCATGGAGTACGGCAGCCGTGTGCTGCTGGCACTGCTGACCCTGGCGGTCGGCTGGTGGATCATCAACAAGGTCAGCGCCCGCCTGGGCAAACTGGTGGGTCTGCGTAACGCCGACCTGGCGCTGCAGGGCTTCATCAGCACCTTGGCCAACATCGTGCTGAAGGTGCTGCTGCTGGTCAGTGTGGCCTCGATGATCGGCATCGAAACCACCTCCTTCGTCGCTGCCATCGGTGCCGCCGGCCTGGCCATCGGCCTGGCCCTGCAGGGTAGCCTGGCGAACTTTGCCGGTGGCGTGCTGATCCTGATGTTCCGCCCGTTCCGCATCGGTGACTGGATCGAGGCGCAGGGTGTGGCGGGCACGGTGGACAGCATTCAGATCTTCCACACTGTGCTGCGCACCGGTGACAACAAGACAGTGATCATGCCTAACGGCAGCTTGTCCAACGGCATCATCACCAATACCAACCGCCAGCCGACGCGCAAGGTGGTGTTCGACGTAGGTGTGGATTACGAGGCTGACCTGCAGAAGGCGCGCAACGTATTGCTGGAGCTTGCGCAGGACCCTCGCGTGCTGCCCGACCCGGCGCCGCAGGCCGTGGTGGCGACCCTGGGTGACAGCTCTATCACCGTATCCTTGCGCCTGTGGACCAAGACCAGCGATTACTGGGATGTGCTGTTCATGCTCAATGAACATGCGCGTGATCGCTTGAAGGCCGAAGGAATCGACATTCCGTTCCCGCAGCGGGTGATTCGTGTGGTCCAGGAGCCTGCCGCGCAGTAACGCTGAGGTTGCACCATGGGGGCCGCTGTGCGGCCCAATCGCCGGCAAGCCGGCTCTAACAGGTATGCACTGCGCCTGATGCTTGCAGTGGGCCTGGAGGAGCCGGCTTGCCGGCGATTGGGGCGCGCAGCGGCCCCTTGTATTTACACTTGTTCACAGCCAAGCCGCGTCATTTCTGGCATATAGCCTGACCCCACCTGCCTCTGCACCGATACCCCACCATGAAACCATTGCTGTACATCACCCCTCTCAGAGCCCTGTTGTTCGGCCTGACCCTGGCCCTGTTCGAACTGCTGACCTACCTGGCCAGCGACGCCGTCATGCCAGCCATGCCGGTGGTGGTCGACCATCTGAACGCCAGCCCCGAATACATCCCGCACGCGTTGAACCTGTACCTGCTCGGTGGTGTGGTGCTGCAGTGGCTGATCGGCCCGCTGGCTGACCGTTATGGTCGTCGCCCACTGCTGCTGGCCGGTTGCGCGCTCTTTGGTGCGGCTTGCCTGGCCACCTTTTGGGTGCAGGACATTGGCCTTTTCAACCTGCTGCGGCTAGTGCAAGGCATCGGCCTGGGCTTTGTGGTGACGGTAAGCTACCCGGCCCTGAACGAAGCGTTCAGCGAGGCCGATGCGGTACGGATGATGGCGTTGCTGGCCAATATTGCCTTGCTGTCGCCACTGCTCGGCCCGCTGGTGGGTACCCTGATGTTGCAATGGCTGGACTGGCGCTGGCTGTTCGTGGCGTTCGCCGTTGGCGCTGTGTTGGTGTGGGGGCTGCTGTACCGCTTGATGCCCGAGACCTTGGGCGTGGAGCGGCGCGACGGCTCACGCCTGGCGTTCACGCCGATCCACCTGCTGCCGCTACTGGCGGGCTATGGCCAGCTGCTGGCCAACCGGCGTTTCGTCGCCGGCAGCGCGGCGTTGGGCCTGGTGGGCCTGCCGCTGATCGGCTGGATCGGCCTGTCACCGGTATTGCTGATCCACGACGAGGGGCTCAGCACGATGGAATACGCCCTGTGGCAGTTGCCAGTATTCGGTGGGCTGATCCTGGGCAACCTGATCATCAACCGCATCGCTGACCGCTATCCGCTGCCGGCGCTGGTGCGCGGTGCGCTGTGGCCATACCTGGCAGGTTTGTGCCTGATGGTGCTTGCCACCTGGTACTGGCCCACCGTGACCAGCGTGGTGGCGGGCATGTCGCTGTATGCGTTGGGCCTGGGCGTGGCCAATGCGGTGCTGTACCGCATGACACTGTTCTCCAGCGATCAGAGCAAAGGCTTGGTG
>NZ_MOMO01000053.1:0-3405 GCF_009933855.1 Pseudomonas sp. SG-MS2
CTGTCCGGCCCCATCAGGTACAGGTACACCGGCATGATCTCTTCAGGCAGCGGGTTGTTCTGTGGGTTCTCGCTCGGGTAGGCCTGGGCCCGCATCGCCGTGCGGGTAGCCCCGGGGTTGATGCTGTTGGAGCGCACCGGTGCCACACCTTCCAGCTCGTCTGCCAGAGTCTGCATCAGGCCTTCGGTAGCGAATTTGGACACGCCATAAGCGCCCCAGTAAGCCCGCCCCTTGCGCCCGACGCTGCTGGAGGTGAACACCACCGAGGCGTCCTCCGACAGCTTGAGCAGCGGCAGCAGGGTGCTGGTGAGCATGAACGTGGCATCGACGTTGATGTGCATCACCCGCATGAAATTGTCGCCTGAGAGTTGCTCCAGCGGCGTGCGCGGGCCGATGATCGAGGCATTGTTGAGCAGCCCGTCCAGGCGGCCGAACTGTTCCTCGACCATCACCGCCAGTTCGTCGTACTGATGGGGCAGGGCGGTCTCCAGGTTGAACGGGATCACCACCGGCTGCGGGTGGCCGGCGGCCTCGATTTCATCGTAGACCTCGTTCAGGTTGGCTTCGGTCTTGCCCAGCAGCAGCACAGTGGCGCCCAAGGCGGCATAAGCCTTGGCGGCCGCTGCACCGATGCCACGGCCAGCGCCGGTGACCATGATGACACGGCCCTTGAGCAGGTCGGGGCGGGCGGTATAGTCGAACATGCGTTTGTCCTTGAGTTGAAGCTTGCAGCTTGCCGCTAAAATTTCAGCACCCGCACAGGGCGCTGTCGAGCACCTTGCGCAGCTCCAGCGGGTGGTCCACCACCACGTCGGCGCCCCAGTTGTTCGGGTTGTCTTCTGGGTGAATATAGCCGTAGCGCACGGCCGCCGTGCGGGTGCCGGCATCGCGGCCAGACTCGATGTCGCGCAGGTCGTCGCCGACGAACAGCACGCTGGCCGGGTCCAGGTTCAAGGTCTTGCAGGCCAGGATCAACGGCTCCGGGTCGGGCTTGCTGTTTTTCACGTGATCCGGGCAAATCAGCAGTGCAGAACGCTCGGCCAGGCCCAGGCGCTGCATGATCGGCTCGGCGAAGCGGACCGGCTTGTTGGTCACCACGCCCCACAGCAGGTTGCCCCGCTCGATATCGGCCAGCAGTTCGCCCATGCCGTCGAACAGCTTGCTGTGCACCGCGCAGTCACGCTGGTAGCGCTCGAGGAACTCCAGGCGCAGGGCCTCGAAACCCTCGTCCTGCGGGCTCATGGCGAAGGTCGCGGCGACCATCGCCCGCGCGCCGCCGGAAATCACATCGCGGATCAGCTTGTCGTCGATGGCCGGCAGGCCGCGCTCGGCGAGCATGGCCTGGCAAATAGCGATGAAGTCCGGCGCCGTGTCGAGCAGGGTGCCGTCCATGTCAAAAAGTACCGCTCGCAAACGCATGCTCATTCCTCGCGCAGGGTCTGGATCATGTAGTTGACGTCCACATCGCTGCTGAGCTTGTAGTGCTTGGTCAGCGGGTTGTAGGTCAGGCCGATTATGTCCTTGACCTCAAGGCCGGCCACGCGGCTCCAGGCACCCAGCTCGGAAGGGCGGATGAACTTCTTGAAGTCGTGGGTACCGCGCGGCAGCATCTTGAGGATGTATTCGGCGCCGATGATGGCCAGCAGGTAGGCCTTGGGGTTGCGGTTGATGGTCGAGAAGAACACCTGGCCACCCGGCTTGACCATGCGGTAGCAGGCGCGGATGACCGAGGACGGGTCGGGCACGTGCTCGAGCATTTCAAGGCAGGTGACCACATCGAACTGCTCGGGCATCTCTTCAGCCAGGGCCTCGGCGGTGATCTGCCGGTACTCCACCTCCACGCCCGACTCCAGCTGGTGCAGCTGGGCCACGGCCAGGGGCGCTTCGCCCATGTCGATGCCGGTGACGGTGGCGCCGCGCAGGGCCATGGCTTCGCTGAGGATGCCGCCGCCGCAGCCGACGTCCAGCACCTTCTTGCCAGCCAGGCTGACGCGCTCGTCGATCCAGTTGACGCGCAGCGGATTGATGTCGTGCAGCGGCTTGAACTCGCTCTCGCGGTCCCACCAGCGGTGCGCCAAGGCTTCAAACTTGGCGATTTCGGCGTGGTCGACGTTGCTCATTGAACAGTCCTCTGAAACTTCTACGAATTGCGCCGGAGTATACCCGAGCGCCCAAGGCTGTTGGTCGCTATAATCGTCCGCTTTTGATATGCGAAAGTCAGGGAGAGGTGATGCGCGAGCGACTTATGGCGGCGGAGAAGGTGACCGGTATCCGGTGGCACCACGGCGCCTTGCACCTGCTCGACCAGCGCCTGCTGCCTTCGCAAGAACGCTGGCTGGCCTGCGACAATGTTGCGCAGGTGGCGGCGGCGATCCGCGACATGGCTGTGCGGGGTGCGGCGGCCATCGGCATTGCTGCCGCCTATGGCCTGGTGCTGGCCCTGGAAGAGCGCCTGGCCGAGGGCGGCGACTGGGAAATGGACCTGGAAGAGGATTTTCTCAGCCTGGCCGAGGCGCGGCCTACCGCCGCCAACCTGTTCTGGGCGCTCAACCGCATGCGTGAGCGCCTGCAGCGCCTGCGCCCAGGCGAGGATGTGCTGGCCGCGCTGGAGGCCGAGGCCGTGGCCATTCACGAAAGCGACCGTGAGGCCAACCTGACCATGGCCCAGCAGGGCATCGAGCTGATCCGCCGCCACCAGGGCAGCGAGCAGGCCCTGCTGACCTACGGCAACGCCGGTGCCCTGGCCAGTGGCGGCTTCGGTACCGCGTTGGGGGTGATCCGCGCAGGCTTTCTCGAGGGCATGGTCGAGCGGGTCTATGCCGGCGAAACCCGGCCCTGGCTGCAGGGTTCGCGCCTGACTGCCTGGGAGCTGGCCAATGAAGGCATTCCGGTGACCCTGTGCGCCGATTCGGCGCTGGCCCACCTGATGAAAAGCAAGGGCATCACCTGGGTGGTGGTCGGCGCTGATTGCATTGCCGCCAACGGCGACGTGGCGAGCAAGATCGGCACCTACCAGCTGGCGGTGAGCGCCATGCACCATGGTGTGCGGTTCATGGTGGTGGCGCCCAGCACCAGCATCGACCTCAACCTGGCCACAGGTGAAGACATCCCGCTGGAAGAGCGTGATGCCGACGAATTGCTGGATTACGCCGGCACCCGCGTGGCACCGCAGGTGGAGGTGTTCAATCCGGTGTTCGACGTGACCCCGGCTGACCTGATCGATGTGATCGTGACTGAGAAGGGCGTCGTTGAACGGCCGGATACCGCCAAATTGGCACAATTGATGTGCCGCAAACGCCTGCATTGACCGTTTGGGGTGGGGTGGGAGAGGGAGTGTGTGAGGCCGAGCGCCCGGCATCAGCGCCAATCACGTCAACAATTCCCACAAAACCCCCTTCCACCCCC
>NZ_MOMO01000054.1:0-17928 GCF_009933855.1 Pseudomonas sp. SG-MS2
GCCAAGGCCAGCCTGGAAGAGGCGATCAAACTCGACCCCAGTGCCCTGCAGGGCTCGGCGTATACCAGCCTGGGTACCTTGTATGACCAAGTGCCTGGCTGGCCTATCGGTTTTGGTGACAGCGAAAAGGCCGACACCTTGTTGCGCAAGGCGCTGCAAATCAACCCCAATGGTATCGACAGCAATTACTTCTGGGCCGATCATCTGTTCCGGCAAAAACGCTACGCGCAGGCCACTGCAGCGCTGGAGAAAGCCCGGCAGGCGCCGCCACGGCCGGGGCGCGAGCTGGCCGACCAGGGCCGGCGTGGCGATATCGATGCTTTACTCAAGGCCATCAAGGACAAACAGGACTGAACATGCGGCTGCTACTGGTTGAGGATGATACCGCTCTGGGTGAGGGGATCTGCGACGGGTTGCGCCAGGAGGGCTATACCCTCGACTGGTTGCGCGATGGCCTGAGCGGGCTGCATGCCCTGCAACACGAAGCATTCGACCTGGTGATCCTCGACCTCGGGCTGCCGCGGTTGGGTGGCATCGAGTTGCTGCGCCGGTTGAGGGCGGGGGGCGACAGCCTGCCGGTTCTGATCCTTACCGCGCGCGATGCAACCGAAGACCGCATCACTGGCCTAGATGCCGGCGCCGACGATTACCTGGTCAAGCCTTTCGACCTCAACGAGCTCAAGGCCCGCCTGCGCGCCTTGCTCAGGCGCAGCGCCGGGCGGGCCACGGTGCTCATCGAGCACGCGGGCGTAAGCCTGGACCCCGCCACTCAGCAGGTGCACTACAACGGTGTGCCTGTGGTACTGACGCCCAAGGAGTATCGGCTGCTGCACGAGTTGCTGGCGCAACCGGGCAAGGTGTTCACCCGTGAGCGGCTGACCCAGCTGCTGTATGGCTGGGACGAGGAGCCTGAGAGCAATACGCTGGAGGTGAACATCTATCACCTGCGCAAGAAGCTGTTCAACGGCCTGATCCGCACGGTGCGCGGTATCGGTTATTTGGTCGAGGGCAAGCTATGAGCTCGCTGCGCCAGCGTACGCTGTGGCGGGTGATGGCGCTGATGCTGCTCGGCACCGGCTTGTTGGCGCTGTACAACTATCACGACAGCCGGCGCGAGATCAACGAAGTCTACGATGCCCACATGGCTCAGAATGCCCGGCTGTTGCAGGGGGTGATGAACCTGCCGGTGCAGGATGGCAACCGCGAAAAGCTTTATCGGGCGTTCAACGAGGCGCTGGGCAAGGCCGGACGCCATCGCGTGGGCCACCCCTATGAAAGCAAGCTGGCGTTCCAGGTATGGGGTGATGGAGCACGGCTGCTGGTGCACACGCCCAGTGCGCCGACGCTCGACCCACCGCCCACGGCCCCGGGCTTTTATGATTTCGCCAGCGGCGGCGAACAATGGCGCGGCTTCGTTCTACCGGTGCCCGAAAAGCAGTGGGTGATCTGGGTGGGTGAGCGCGACGATGTGCGTTACGACCTGATCGACCGCATCGTACGCCATACCCTGTTCCCGTTTCTGCTTGGCAGCCTGGGCCTGGCGCTGCTGGTCTGGGCAGCTATCGGCTGGGGATTGCGCCCGTTGCAGAACATGGCCGATGTGATTCGCGCGCGCCATGCCGACTCCCTCGAACCGCTGCAGCTGGTGCCGTTGCCGACCGAGCTCGAGCCCATGCAGGCGGCCATCAACCGCCTGCTGGCGCAGATCGAGGACCTGCTGCGGCGCGAGCATCGCTTCATTGCCGACGCCGCCCATGAGATGCGCACCCCGCTGGCGATCCTGCGCCTGCATGCGCAAAACGCCCAGGCCGCCAGTACCGATGCCGAGCGCCAGAAAGCCCTGGGCTTTCTGATTGGCGGCGTGGACCGGCTGACCCGGGTGGTCAACCAGTTGCTGACCCTCGCCCGCGTCGAGCCGCGCCTCGGTCAGCGTCCCACCACCCTTGTCGACCTGGGTGAAGTGGTCACCGATGTGCTGGCGGATCTCACGCCCTGGATACTGGATCGCGGCCTGGAGCCTTCGCTGGATATCAGTGAAGGTGACCATGGCCTGATGATCGATGCCGGTGCGCTGGGCATCGCCTTGCAGAACCTGGTTTCCAATGCAGTGGAGCATTCACCGCCGGGCGGGCGCATCACCGTATCACTCAGGCGCCTGGCCAATCGCTTCGAACTGGTTGTCGAAGATGAAGGGCCGGGTATCGACGAGGCGAATCTTGGGCGGGTGTTCGAGCGCTTCTATAGCCGCAACAGCCCCAATGGAGCAGGGCTTGGCCTCTCGATCGTGGCTACCATCGTCGAGCGGATGGGCGGGCAGGTACGCCTTGAAAACAGGGCCAGTGGCGGGCTGGCAGCTACCCTGACGTTTGCGTTGCAGTAAGCAGCCAGCCGAAGAGGCCGCAACCCAGCACAACCAGCCAGGGAGGCATCTTCCAGAACATCAGGGCCACGAGGGCGGTCAGCGCAAAAGCGAAGTCCGATGGCTTGGCAATGGCGCTCGTCCAGACCGGGTGGTACAAGGCGGCTAACAGCAGCCCCACTACGCCTGCGTTTACACCACCCAGCGCGGCCTGGCTACGAGCGCTGTGCCGCAGTTTTTGCCAAAAGGGCAATACGCCGATCACCAGCAGGAAGGAGGGGGTGAAAATGGCGAGAATGCAGACAATTGCGCCCACCCAGCCGGATGGCTGCACGCTCATGGACGCCCCCAGAAATGCCGCAAACGTGAAGAGGGGGCCGGGTACGGCCTGCGCCAAACCATAACCCGCCAGGAAGGTGTCATTGGCGACCCAGCCATTGGGTACTGTCGCCGACTGCAGCAGCGGCAGAACCACATGCCCGCCCCCGAAGACCAGTGAGCCTGCACTGTAGAAGGCGTTCACCATCGCCATGGCCTGCGACGGCCAGAAGTGGGCCATCAGCGGCAGGCCGAGCAACAGACCAAAGAACACTGTCAGCGCGATCAGGCCGGTTTTGCGGCTGACTGAAAACGGCAGTTTCTCCCCTGCTGGAGGCGGGGTGGACTTGAACAGCAGCAAGCCTGCGACGGCAGAACACACAATCACGCCTATCTGTCCCATTGCAGTGGGCCACACAAGCGCAGCGCAGGCGGCGAACAGGGCGATGGTCACGCGCGGAACATCGGTGCAAAGGCTGCGTGCCATGCCCCACACTGCCTGCGCGACAACAGCGACCGCGACGATCTTCAGGCCGTGCAGCAAACCACCAGGGACGGCACCTCCCCATGCCCAGATGCCCTGAGCAAACAGAACCAGGATGATGGCCGATGGCAATGTGAAGCCTGCCCACGCGGCCACAGCGCCCGCGAAACCAGCGCGTGAGAGGCCCAGGCCTATGCCGACCTGGCTGCTCGCCGGCCCGGGAAGCAGCTGGCACAGGGCGACCAGCTCGGCATAACTGCGTTCACTGAGCCATTGGCGGCGGGTTACCAACGCTTCGCGAAAGTAGCCCAGATGCGCAATGGGGCCACCGAAAGAGGTCAGCCCCAGGCGCAAGAACACCAGAAATACCGACCAGGCAGAGTCGCGAGAGGTCACGGCGCTGTTACTGCGTTCTGACAATGCAGGCTCCTTGAAGTATTGCCGTTGAGGTGCAAGAGGGTACGCAGATCAGAGCTTGCCTTCCGACCCGGTGTAACTGGCGCCTTGTACCTTGCCATTGGCATCGGCCAGGCATGACCATGGCGCTTGCGCGCCGGGTACCTGGATATTCACGCCGATGCCCGCTTCGCTGGGCAGCACTTCGATCACCGATAGCGTGTTGCGTGCGATGCCGGTTATTTTCGCGACCTCGTCCAGGCAGGCATTGCGGGCCTTGGCAGTGCCGGGCACCGCCGCGGCGTTGGCACCCTGATCTGCTGAGCTGGCCGCTGTGGCGAACAACAACAGCACAGCACCAGCCAGGTAGTTGCGCTTCATGACGGTGACCTCGGTCGATAGGGCAGAGAAGAGAATAGCCGGTCAGGCAGGTATTTTTCGAGAATCGCTGCTGCCCGGCTACGCTTGCCAGAGCAATGGCTTACAGGAGGTAGCATGAGCAATTTCCCAATCGTCGCCACTGTCTTATCGATGATATTGGGTTTATCCGTCACCCGCCTGCTTCTGGGCGCGCTGACCGTCTTCCGCATTCGCCGCAGCGCTGCCCCCGATTGGGTTGCCCTGGTCTGGGCGGTCATGCTCTTCACCACACAGATGGATTTCTGGTGGGCGGTCAATACGCTGCCGCAAATAAGGGCGACCTTCTCGTTCCAGGAATTTTTGCTGCTGGTGCTGCTGGCGCTTTCGCTGTTCGTTTCCTCGGCGCTGATGTTGCCCAGCCGGAGCGAGGACGAGCTCGAAGGGCTTCGCGTGTATTTTGAGCAGGATGGCCGATACGCGCTGCTGTTTCTGTCGGGCTATTACCTGCTTGGCTTCATCGTCAACGTTCTGTTGTTCGGCGTTTCGCCCATGGCGCTTTGGGGTGCCTTTGACGTGATCATGATCGTGATCCCGCTGTGTGTGTTTGCAGCCCGCTCGCGCAAGGCCTATGCCCTGCTGACCGTGGCATTCGTGCCGATCAATATTGCGGACCTGGTGATATCGCTACTGGCGTGACCGAGGGAAGGCCCCGGCTCATTCGGCCATGAACCCCGGCGGTGGCGGCGTCAGCTCGCCCAGCAGGCTTTTCAAACCGTCGCTCCATTGTTTGCGGATGTGGCTGTAGTAGGGGTCGTCTTGATGGATGCGCACCGGCTCTCTGGCCTGTAGGCTGTCCTTGCCATACACCAACAGGTCCAGTGGCATCCCGACCGACAGGTTGCTGCGGATGGTGGAGTCGAATGAGATCAAACCGCAGCGCAGTGCTTCGTCCAAGGGGGTGTCGTAGGTGAGGTTGCGGTCGAGAATCGGCCTGCCGTACTTGCTCTCGCCCAGCTGCAGGAAGGGTGTGTCTGGCGTTGCCTGGAAGAAGTTGCCTTGGGCGTAGACGTTGTAGATGCCCATGGCGCTGCCCGCGATCTGGCCGCCCACCGTGAACGAGGCGCTCAGGTCGATCTGGGCCGTCAGCTTGCTGCGGTCACGGGTAATGACTTCGCGAAGGGTTTCGGCCACCAGCACCGTTGCATCGTAGAGCGTGCCGACGTTCAGCAGGTGGGTGCCGGTGCCTCGGCTGCGTTGTTCAAGCAGGTTGACCACCGATTGCGAGGTGGCTAGGTTGCCGGCGGTCTGCAGGACGATCAGCCGGTCCCCCGGCACGCTGAAAACGAACAGCTTGCGAAACGTGGATATCTGGTCGATACCGGCATTGGTGCGTGAGTCGCAGATGAATACCAGCCCGTCCGCCAAGTGCATAGCGACGCAGTAGGTCATGCTGTCTACCTTGTTCCTGGAATGGAGCGGCCCCGCCGCGCATGGCACGACGGGGCCCGCTTGAGTTGCGCCAGGTGATTACTGGCGGTGTACGTGGACGCTTGCCTGCATGGATTCGACGCCGCCACCGCGGCGCACGCCCCGGACCGGGCAGGCGTCGAGGTAATCCAGGCCTACCGCCAGCTTCAGATGCCGTTCGGGCCGGGTGAGGCGGTTGGTGACGTCGAAGCTGTACCAGGCTTCATCGATCCAGGCTTCGGCCCAGGCGTGGCTGGCCAGGTGGGTTTCGTCTTCGGTACACAGGTAGCCCGACACGTAGCGTGCCGGGATGCCGAGGCTGCGGGCGCAGGCCAGGAACGCGTGGGTATGGTCCTGGCACACCCCGGCACCGCCGGCGAATGACTCACTCGCGGTGGTGCCCACGGAGGTAGCACCTGGGCTGTAGGGCATATGGTCGGCCAGGCCTTGCATAAGTGCGGTCAGCGCGCCCCGGTCGCGGCGCTCGCCGCACTGCTGGGCGGCGAAGGCCTTGAGTGCGTCACTGGCCTGGGTGAGGTGGCTGCTGCGCAGGAAAGGCAGGGGCGACTGGCCGCCGGCCTCGTGTTCGCAGTCCGGGTCGATTTCTACCTGGCCACTGGCGGTAAGGGCGAGGTGGCCATGGGGTTTTTCCAGGGTCAGTACGTGCAGGATATTGCCATACGGGTCGATCTGGCTGTTCACCTTGCAGGGCAGGTCCAGTTGCCATTCGAGGATGCGCTGACGCTCGCTGCTGCGCGGTGTCAGGCGCAGGAACTGAATGCTGTTGCACACGTCACTGGCATAGCTGTAGGTGGTGTCGTGGCGGATGGACAGTTTCATACGACCTCCAGATAGGAATTGTGGACGGTCTGGCCCAGTTGGTGGATGCGGCCGATGAAGTCGGTCAGCCACAGGTGCAGCCCGGCTTCGAGAATCTCGTCGATGGCGGTGTAGCGCAGTCGCGCATTGAGTTCGGCAGCCATCCGTTGTGCAGGGCGGCCGGTAGTGCCAGGCAGACCGGCGAGTATCTGGTCGAGCTCGTCGATGCAGGCATGCAGCGAACGCGGCACGTCAACGCGCAGCAGCAACAGCTCCGACACCGGGCGTGCGCTGGGTGCATTGCGGTAGATTTCGTTGAACGCTTCGTAGGAGGTCAGTGCGCGCAACAAGGCGCTCCACTGGTAGTAACCCCTTGCAGAGTCGTCGCTGACTTCCTCGGAGGTTTCCCCGAACATTTCGTAGCGGGCATCGAGCAGGCGCAGGGTGTTGTCCGCCCGCTCCAGGAAGGTCCCAAGGCGAATGAAACTGTAGGCATCGTTGCGCATGATGGTGCCGGAGGTCGCGCCGCGGAACAGGTGGGAGCGTTCCTTGACCCAGTCGCAGAACTGGCTGATGCCATAGCGCCCAAGGCCATTGCTGGCAATGTTGCGCATTTCGATCCAGGTGGCGTTGATGTTTTCCCACATGTCGGCGGTTATTCGCCCACGCACTGCATGCGCGTTGGTGCGCGCAGCCTGCAGGCAGCAATAGATGCTGCTGGGGTTGTTCGCGTCCAGCGCAAAGAAGTGCAGCATGCGCTCGGTGTCCAGCTCGGAGTGCTTGCGGATGTAATCGTCCAGCGTACCGGAGGCCAGCAGCGACATGGCAAGCTCCGCGTGGCCATCGGAGCGGCCGGCTTGCGGCATCAGCGACAGCGAGTAGCTGACCTCGAGCATGCGCGCGAGGTTTTCGGCGCGCTCCAGGTAGCGGGACATCCAGTACAGGTCGGAAGCGGTTCTCGAAAGCATGGCTCAGTCCTCCACCACCCAGGTGTCCTTGGTGCCGCCGCCCTGCGACGAGTTGACCACCAGCGAGCCTTCCTGCAGGGCAACGCGGGTCAGGCCGCCGGGCACCAGGCGCGTTTCGCTGCCTGACAGTACAAACGGGCGCAGGTCGATGTGGCGCGGCGCGATGCCGCTTTCAACGAAGGTCGGGCAGGTGGACAGGCACAGCGTGGGCTGGGCGATGTAGGCGTGCGGGCGCGCCTTGATGCGGGCGCGGAAATCCTCGATCTGCGCAGCGGTTGCGGCGGGGCCGACCAGCATGCCGTAGCCGCCGGAACCTTGGGTTTCCTTGACCACCAGCTCGGGCAGGTGCGCCAGGACGTGGGACAGGTCCTGCGGCTTGCGGCATTGCCAGGTGGGCACGTTCTTCAGGATCGGCTCCTCGCTCAGGTAAAAGCGGATCATCTCGTCAACGTAGGGGTAGATCGACTTGTCGTCGGCAACGCCTGTACCCACCGCGTTGGCCAGCACCACGTTGCCTGCCCGGTACACCGAGATCAGCCCAGGTACGCCCAGCATCGAATCAGGGTTGAACGACAGCGGGTCGAGGTATTCGTCATCCAGGCGGCGGTAGATCACGTCCACTTGCTGCGGGCCTGCGGTGGTGCGCATGTAGAGGTGGTCGTTGCGCACGAACAGGTCGGCGCCTTCGACCAGCTCGATGCCCATCTCCCGCGCCAGGAACGCATGCTCGAAGTAGGCGCTGTTGAAGCGCCCCGGGGTAAGCACCACGGCGGTCGGGTTGTCCAGCGGGCTGGCACTCTTGAGTGTGTCGAGCAGCAGGTTGGGGTAGTGGTCGATCGGGGCGATGCGCTGGGCGGCGAACAGTTCGGGGAACAGGCGCATCATCATCTTGCGGTCTTCGAGCATATAGCTGACGCCGCTGGGCGTGCGCAGGTTGTCTTCCAGTACGTAATACGTACCATCACTGTCACGTACCAGATCGACACCGGCGATATGCGCGTACAGCCCCCGGTGCAGGTTCAGGCCTTGCATGGCGACCTGGTAACCCTCGTTGGCCAGCACTTGCTCGGGCGGAATGATGCCTGCCTTGAGAATGCGCTGATCGTGGTAGATGTCCTGGAGGAACAGGTTCAGCGCCTGAACCCGCTGAATACACCCGCGTTCGACGATGCGCCATTCGCTGGCGCGGATGCTGCGCGGGATGATGTCGAAGGGGATCAACCGCTCGGTGTCCTGCTGGTCACCGTACAGGGTGAAGGTGATACCGGCCCGGTGGAACAGCAGGTCGGCTTCGTGCCGGCGTTGTTCCAACAGTTCCAGCGGTGTGTTCGCCAGCCAGCGGGCGAACTCCTGATAGTGCGGGCGGCAACTTCCGTTTGCCTCATACATTTCGTTGAAAAAAGCCCGGGACATACCCACTCCTTGCCACGACTCGTCGGCAGTTTCGTTTCTCGCTTGCCAAGCGATCCACTGGAGCTTTGCAATGACAATGCCGGAACGGGCAGGGCGCAAGGGGCAGGAAGAAAAATGGCTCTGAAAGAGCGAGAGAGCGCTTTTTGATATCAATAAAACGACGGAATCAGGCGAGTTGTCGGAGATTTGCGTAGATCAGCCGCGGCGAAGGCAGGGGCTCACTGCATCAAATGGGTGCAGGACTTGGCTTGGTGAAAAAGTCGAACCAAATCAGGGCAAGCGATGAGTACGTAAGGACCCTGGCCAGCCGTGCCATCAGGCGGCGGCATGCACATGGTCGACGATCGTCACCCGGTTACGGCCCGATGCCTTGGCACGGTACATGGCCTTGTCGGCGCTGCTGAGCAACGCATCGAGTTCACTGGCGGGTGCTTTGGCGAAGGCCAGGCCTATGCTGGCGGTAACCGCGAATTGCGTGTCGACGTTCAGCATTGCGATCAGGGCCCGCAGGCGCTCGGCAATCTCGCTGGCAGTGACCAGAGGCGTATCGGGCAGCAGGATGGCGAACTCCTCGCCGCCCAGCCTGCCGGCGATGTCGTCGTCACGCAGGCTGGCGCTGATGGCTGCACCGATCCGTTGCAGCACCTGGTCGCCCGCCGCATGCCCGGCGGTATCGTTGATCTGTTTGAAATGATCGACGTCCAGCATCAGCACGGCTACATACGTGTGCCCCTCCTTGCACAAGGTGTGCTGCGCCAAGGCACAGTCAAAAAAGGCACGGCGATTGTTCAGACCGGTCAGTTCGTCCGTGCACGAGGCCACGATGGCAAGCCGGTGTGCGCGTTCCATTTCGTGCTTCAGGCGCCAGGCGGTCACCAGCGCTGAAGACAGGCTGTTCGTCGCATTGACGACGAACGAAGCGAACACCAGCACCGCCAGAGCGATCCCCTGCTGCAGCGCGGATGGCTGCAGCAGCAGCCAGCCGGTGCTGGGCAGCAGCACCAAAGCGATCGATACCAGGGTCATGTTGCGGTACGAGGAGTAACACGAGACTGCGCTGACAGACATGCCCACGGCAAACAGCATGATCAATGCCTGCCCCAGCAGGTCGTCGGCAGGCATCACAGCCAGTGCGCCCAAGCCCCAGACTGCCGCCGACAGCGCCAGGGTGGCCCAGTAGCGCCACTCCCAGCGTTCGGCCGTGCGCTGGTTGGCCGGTGCCCGCAGATAGGCGACGAACATGGCGGTGCGCAGGGCCGTCGACAGGCTCAATACCGTCATCCAGGCGGCCACTTTTTGCTGGTCGAAACGCTCCCAGCCCAACCAGCACAGCATTGCGGCAGCCAGGAAGCTGCCAAGCACAGCGGGCGCCGACTGGACGAACAGCTGGTGCAGGCGGTCCGTCCTTACACAGTGCGCTATTTCATCGCCAGGATTGAGCTCTGTCATGGCATTCGCCGCAATTCGTGATCGGTGGCGCATTGTGGCACTTTGCCTGCGCCCTGGAAAAGCGTTCTGGCGTTCACGCGGGATGCCCTCTGTTGTTGGCGTCAGTGCATACCCATTGGCAGCGCTTGTCTTGCCTGCCTCTTGTCGGGCCGTATGGGCAACATGGCAGACTGTAGCTGCTTTCCCACTGGATGCTCGAAACCAGTGCAGTGCGTGACGGGCCGATCCTCGACGATGCAGCCGTTGTCCAGCAGCACGACCCGCTGGCAGAAGTACTGCACCAGGCTCAGGTCATGGCTGATCAGCACGAACGCGGTGCCGCTGCGCTGGCGTAACGCCTCCAGCTGCTGCAGGAGCTGTAACTGCAATACCCGATCCAGGTTCGACAACGCTTCGTCGAGCACCACCAGTTGCGGCGAGACGGCCAGCGCCCGGGCGATGTTGGCACGCTGCAACTGGCCGCCACTCAACTGCTGCGGCAGGCGCTGGGCATGCTCGGCGCGCAGGCCCATTGCCTCCAGCAGTTCAAGGGTGCGAGCTTGTCGGCCGGCTTCATCCAGGTCGGTGAGGTGGCGCAACGGCTCGGCGATGCTCCAGCCGATGCTGCGCTGGGGGTTGAAGGCGCCGGGGGCGTCCTGGAACACCAGTTGCACGGTGCGCTGGAAGTCGCGCGCCTGCTCACCTCTTAGCTGGCTGACATCCTGCCCGGCAAAGCTCACCTGGCCCTGGGTGGGTTTTTCCAGCCCGAGCAGCAGCCGCGCCAGGGTGCTTTTGCCGCTGCCACTGCTGCCTAGCAGGCCGATGGACTCACCTGCGTGCAGGTGCAGGTCGATACTGTCGAGCACCTGCAGCCAGCCCCGTTTGCGCAACAGCCCCCCGGTGCGATAGCGATGGCCAACGTTGTGGGCGTGCAGCAGGCTCATGGTTGGCTCCGGCAAAGTATCTGGTGGGCGTGGAGGAGGGTGCGGGCAGCGGCGCTGGCAGGGTTCTGGAAAAGCTCATGGACCGGCTGGCATTCGACGATGCGGCCGGCTTCCATCACCGCGACCTGGTCTGCGCAGCGCGCCACCACGCCCATGTCGTGAGTCACCAGCAACACCCCCAGCCCATGCACCTGCACCAGTTCCATCAGCAGGTCGAGAAAACGCGCCTGGCTCAGGGCATCGAGGTCACTTGTGGGTTCATCAGCCAAGAGGAACGGGGTTTCGGCCATGAGCGCCAGGGCGATCATCATCCGTTGCAGCATGCCCCCGCTGAGCTGAAAGGCGAACGCTTGCAGCACACGCTCACGGTCTGCCAGGCCCACCGCATCCAGGCAGTGGGCCATCCGCGCACGGGCTGCTGCACCGGTGACGCCGCGCTGCCTGAGCGTCTCCAGGCCGTGGCTGGCCATATTGCGCACCGGGTTGAAGGCGCTGCGCGGGTTTTGCAGTACCAGGCTGGCCAGGCGGCCACGGACACTGCTTGCAGCCAGCGGCTGGCCGTCGAGCAGCAGTTGCCCGTGGGTACGGGTAAGGCCTGGCGGCAGCAGGTCGAGCACACCCAGGCAACTGAGGGATTTGCCCGAGCCACTGGCACCGACCAACGTGCAGACTTCGCCGCGGCGCAGTTGCAAGTCAACGCCGTGCACCAGCACGCCGGCCTGAGCCTCGATGCGCAAGCCGCGGATTTCAAGTACCGAGGGGTTCATTCAATGGCGCTCCTGTGTGGGGTCGAGGCGGTCGCGCAGCGCATCGCCCAGCAGGTTGAAGGCCATCACCGAGAAGAAGATCATCAGCCCTGGCAACAGCAGCAGTTGCGGGTGCGTCCAGATGAATTCCTTGGCGTCGTTGATCATCACGCCCCATTCGGCGGTGGGCGGCGCCACCCCGAGGCCAAGGAACGACAGGCCGGAGACGTGCAGCATCATGTGGCCGATGTCCATGGTCGCCAGCACCAGCAATGGGCCGGCGATATTGGGCAGCACATGCTGGCGCAGCCGCGCCCAGCGTGAAGCGCCGGCCAGGCGTGAAGCCAGCACGTATTCGCGGCCGCGCTGGGCAATCACCAGGCCGCGCACCATGCGCGCATACCAGGCCCAGTGGGACAGGGCGATGGCGATAATCACGTTGCTAAGGCCGGTGCCCAGCAAGGTGACGAAGAAGAATGCCAGTACCAGCGTGGGGAAGGTCATGAACATGTCGCACAGGCGCATAAGCAACAGGTCGGTGCGCCCGCCGACGAACCCGGCCACGCCGCCGACCGCGAGCCCAAGCGCCAGCACCAGCGCCAGGGTCAGCATCACGCTGCCCAAGGACAGGCGCGTGCCGACGATCAGCCGCGAAAGCAGGTCGCGCCCGAGGTGGTCGGTGCCCAGCCAGTGGCTGGCGTCGGGCGCCTGCAGGCGCTGGCCGAGGTCGACCAGGTCGGGGTCATGCGGGGCAATCCAATGGCCGAACAGCGCCAGCGATGCCAGCAGGCCGACCAGGGCCAGGCCGATCATCAGGCTGGGGCGGCGCAGCAGCAATGGCTGGCGCAGGGCAGACTGCACACTCATGCGTTCACCCCTTCCAGCCGGCTGCGAGGATCAAGCCAGGCGTAGCAGACATCGACGATCAGGTTGCAGACCATCAGCAGACCGGTCAGTAGCAGGGTGAAGCACTGCATCACCGGGAAGTCGCGGTTCAGCACTGCAGACACCGCAAAACGGCCAACGCCGGGCCAGGCGAAGATGGTCTCGATCACCAGTGCGCCACCGATCAGTTCGCCGATGTGCATGCCGGTGGCCGTCACCAGCGGCAACCAGGCATTGCGCAGGATATGGTCGCGCCAGACGTGCCGTTCGGGCAGGCCGCGGGCACGGGCATAGGTGACGTGGCGCTGCCCGCCGGCTTCCAGCAGGCTGGCACGCAGCAGGCGGGCGTTGATCGACATCGACATCAGGGCGATGGCCAGCACCGGCATAACCAGGTGCCCGGCCCCTCCACGCCCCAGCGGCGGCAGCCAGCCCAGCCACAGGGAAAACAGCGCGATCAGCAGAAACGCCAGCCAGAAATTGGGCATGGACACCCCCAGGAACGTCACTGCCCGCACGGCGTGGTCGGGCCAGCGCCCTTGCCAGCGGGCCGCCAACAGCCCCAAGGGGATCGACAGCAGCAGCGTGCAGGCCAACGCCAGGCCGCCGAGTTGCAGGGTGGCGGGCAGGTAGTAGAGCAGGTCATCAAGCACTGGGCGGCCGGTGATATAGGAGATGCCGAAGTCCAGATGCACGGCGTTCCACAGCCAACTCAGGTATTGCGCATACAGCGGGCGATCCAGCCCCAGGGTATGGCGCACCTCGGCGATGGCTGCGTCGGTCGGTGGGATGTGCGAAAGCCGGAGGTAGTCCAGCGCGGGGTCGGTGCTGCCCAGGTGCAGCAGCACGAACACCAGCAACGAAACGCCAAGCATGACCGGTACAAGCAGCGCCAGGCGCAACAGGATGTAGCGCAACATGTCAGTCTTCCTGTTTGGGTGTCATGGTTTCGAACGGCACATCGAACAACGTGCTGCCGAACTGGACCTTGGCCACCGAGCCTCGGCGCACGCTGATGGCCGTGAGATGCGAGATGGGCAGGTAGACGGCCTGTTCGTGCAGGGTGGTGAGGATGAAGCGGTACTGCTCGGCACGCTGCTGCTCATCCGTGCTGGCCAGCACCTGGCCTATGCGCTTGTCCAGTTCGTCCTTGATTGCCAACCCACGCTGGGCCATGTAGTCGGCATGGCCGGCGTAGCGCATGGAACTGACGAACGAATGCGGGTCGTAGGGCGTACCCCAGGTGTCAGCGAAGATCATGCCGAAGTCGCCGTCGCGCTGGCGCCGCACCAGCGCCCCTTCCTCAACCGCACGCAGGTCGATGCGGATGCCGATTTTCGCCAGCTCGCCCTGCAGCACTTCGGCCAGGCTCTTCTGCAAGGCG
Source organism: Pseudomonas sp. SG-MS2 (assembly GCF_009933855.1). Taxonomy (NCBI): domain Bacteria; kingdom Pseudomonadati; phylum Pseudomonadota; class Gammaproteobacteria; order Pseudomonadales; family Pseudomonadaceae; genus Pseudomonas; species Pseudomonas sp. SG-MS2. The sequence goes on from NZ_MOMO01000054.1 coordinate 13,972, forward strand.
CTGGTGCCGAGGAACACCAGCTCGATGGCCAATGGTTCGCCGCCTTTGCTGCGCACTGAAGCGCCTGGCGCCAGCGCCCACCCGGCAGCTTCGAGGCTGCGGGCGGCGAGCGCAGGGTCATACGGGTAGGGCTTGAGGCCGATATCGGCGTAGGGCATGTTGCTGGCGAACAGGGTGTCTGCGCGGGGCTCAAGGCCGTAGAGGATCTTGTCGATGATGGCTTGCTTGTCCACCGCCTCGTTGATCGCCTGGCGTACCGCCAGATCACGGGTAGCGCCACGGCCGGTGTTCATCGCCAGGGTGCGGGTGGCCAGCGGTGCCGACAGTGCGGTGGCAAAGCCCTGGTCACGCAGGCGTACGAACGTGCCGGCCGTGATTTCGCCGGCAGCGCCCTGGATCAGCTCGACTTCGCCGGCCTGCAGGGCCAGTGCGCGGCTGTTGGGGTCTGGGATGACCTTGACCATGACCTCGCCGTAGGCCGGCTTTGGCCCCCAATAATGAGGGTTGCGCACGAAGCGGTCGTATTCGCCCAGGCGCGATTCGGCGCGCATCCACGGGCCGGTACCGGCGGGTTGGCCGGGTTTAGCCTGAGGCGAGGCAAAGCGTAAGGGGCGAACCTGGGCCAGTTCCATCAGCGTCGGGTAGTAGGGGTGCTTGAGGACCAGGCGCAGGGTCAGGCGTTCAGGTGCTTCAACGTGGTCCAGGGTGGTCACCAGCTCCATCCAGCGGTGGCGCTGAGCGTTGGCCAGCACTGCATCGAGGTTGGCTTTGGCCGCAGGCGCGTCGAACGGTGTGCCATCACTGAAGCGCACGCCGTCACGAAGCGTGAACGTGTAGGTCTTGCCGTCATCGGAAACCTGCCAGGCCTCAGCCAGCCAAGGCTCCAGCGTACCCGCAGCGGTATAGCGCACCAGGGGTTCATAGACCATGGCCTGGGCGTACATCTGGTTCGGGGAGTAGCCACGCGGGTCGAGCGGCCCGGCATTCACAGGCCATGAGTACACCAGCCTTGGCCCTTGCTCGGCGGCGCTGCTGGCCGGCGCAACAGTGCACGCAGCTAGAAAAAGGATGCCCCATAGGGCGGGCTTTCGTTTACCTGGCTGCTGCTTCACACTGCGTTCCCCACTTTCACGGAGGCCGTAGGCTAAAGCGCGGTGGGTATGATGTCTACGTGAAATCATCTTACCGGAAGTTACAGAATGCAACGAATCACCATCACGCTGGATGAAGAGCTGCTCGACGTCATCGATCGGCGGGTGGCGAGCCAAGGCTACCAGGGCCGTTCGGAGGCCATTCGCGACCTGTTGCGTGCGGGCATGCGCGAGTCTGAAGCATTGCCGGACGATGCCGCCTGCGTGGCCGTGGTCAGCTACCTGTACGACCACAGCACCCGCGAACTGCCCAGGCGGCTCAACCAGACCCTGCATGCCCACCACGATCTGACCCGGTCCACCCTGCACGTGCACCTGGACGCCGGCCACTGCCTGGAGGTCTCGGTGCTGCAGGGCGAAAGCGGCCGCATTGGCGAGTTGTCTCGCCAATTGATGGTCGAGCGTGGGGTGGAGCATGGCCAGGTGCAGGTGATGCCGGCGCCGGGGCATGCGAAGGTGCGCTGAGGGTCCGGATCGTTGCCCCAGGGCCAATGACAGGCAGTCGGCGCCTCAGAGCAGGATGTAGTCGCTGTATTGACGCAGCCCGCCATGCGCACCTTCGATCAAGTGCACATAACGCCCGCCCACCAGTTCGACTGGCAGGCAATCGTCTACCTCAAGCACTGCATCGGTATGCGGCTTGAGCCAGCCTGCCTGCATGCGTTGCTTGCCCAGTTGCTTGGCCTGGGCCTTGTCCCTGGCCACTACCAGCAGGTAGCGGTGCGCCTCACCAAACACCTGCGGCTCGTAGCCGCCCAGGTTGATGAAGAACAGCCGCGGGTCATCCGCCCCTGGCGCCAGTTGGCTGAACGCGACACGGTAGCGATCGATACCGTCGACCTCCAGCCATGAGTCGATGTGCAGGCCTGCACGGCTGCCGAACCAGCCCTCGCGCAGTTGCGGGTACGCCTGCTGCAGTGAGTCCGCCTGTGCGAACAGCACGTCGTGTACCTCGATACTGGCTCGTGGGTGGCGGCCACCGAGCATGACTACGTACAGCATGAGCAATTCCTTCAGGTGGCGGAAGACGCCGTATTCTGCGGGTTATGGCGTCTGTCGACCACCGTCTCTTTAGGCGCCTTTACCTGGCGGCTCTGGCGCCGCATGCGACGCCAGGCCCATCAGTAACGCCACTGCACAGCGACTTCCAGGCTGCGCGGCTCACCCAGGTAGTACTGGGTATTGCTCTGGTGGATGAAGCGGGCGTAAACCTCGTCGGTGAGGTTGCGCAACCGTGCGCTGAGCTGTACATGCTTGTCCAGGTCGTGGGTCATGGACAGCCCGTATAGGGTGTAGGACGGCACCCAGGCGGTGTTGGCGGTATTGGCGTACACCGAGGCCACGTAGCGGGCGTCGGCACCCACTTGCCAGCCCGGCGCCAGGTCGTAGGTCAGCCAGAGGTTGGCCACGCGGTCGGGGATGTTCACCGGGTTCTTGCCCTTGCGCGAATACACCACACCGCCAATGGTCTCGTTGAACTCGTCGTACTCGGCATTCACCCAACTGAAGTTACCGGCCGCCAGCAGCTTGGGCGTGACCTTGAACGACGCCGCCAGCTCGATACCGGTGGAGGTCTGCTGGCCTGCCTGCTCGGTGGTGTTGGGCACGGTCGAAGAGGGCACCGAGATGTTCTTGCGCACGATGCGATAGGCCGCTGCGGTGGCCGAGCCGCGGCCGTCGAGGAAGTCGAACTTGCTGCCCACCTCGACCTGGCGGCCGGTGCTCAGGTCGAAGTCACCGACCTGGCTGATCGACGCACTGGTCAGCGTGCCTCCTGGTGGTTCGGCCGAGGTGCTGTACTGGGTATAGAGGCTGACGTGCGGGGTCAGGTCGTAGACCAGGCCCAGGCGACCAGTGACCGCGTCCCAGCGCCGGTCGAGTTTCGAGCGTGCGACATGGTCGACAACGTCGAAGTCGATGTGGTCGTAGCGCAAGGCGGTGATCAGCGACAACTGGTCGGTCAGGCGCGTGCGGTTCTCGACGAAGCCCGAGGAGGTGTCGGTGGTCGTGCTGCGGCCTTTGCTGCGCGGTGCGTCCATGCCGGGGATGTCGAGGAAGTCACCGGGCTCGAAGCCGTTCGGGTTGACGGTGTCGAAGGCCCCTTTGGACAGCGGGTAGTTGGTTTGCTGGTTGCGGTTGTAGTCAACGCCAAATGCCCAGTCGCTGGCCAGGCCGAACAGTTGGCCTTGGTGGGTCAGTTCCAGGCGGTTGCCATTGACCTCCTGGTCGTGACGTTGGCGGTAGCCCCCGGAGCGGGCAATGGCGCTGTTGTCGGCGTTGTAGCGGTACACCTCGAGGTTGCGGTAATCGCGCTGGCCGTCGTAGTGGTAGAACGTATTGCGCAACTGGGTGGTGTCGTCGAAACGATAGTCGGTGATCGAGCGCAGCCAGCGGGTGCGCTGCTCGTAGCGGCCGTCTTCGACGTTGTAGTTGTTGAAGCGGTTGCCTTTGTCAATGTGCAAGGTCCCTGTCAGCGGTTGCAACACTGGCGTACCCCAGTAGGGGCTGTCTTCCTTTTCTTCCAGGTATTCAAGTGCAAGGGTGTGCGACAACTGGTCGTTGATGTCACTGAGCAGCGAGAAGGCCAGGTTGCCGGCACCGTTCTCTTGGCGGTCGATATAGCCGTTGGTGTGGGTGCGGCTGTAGTCGAGCCGCGCATAGTGGCGTGGGCCGTCGCCACTGTTGAGCGCCTTGTTGAAGCCTACTGCGGTTTCCCAAGTGTCGTAGCGGCCATAGCTGACCCGGCCTTCGAAGGTGTCCTCATCGCGGTTGGCCAACTTGGTGATCACGTTGAGGCTGCCACCCA
>NZ_MOMO01000055.1:0-15706 GCF_009933855.1 Pseudomonas sp. SG-MS2
GGGCCAGCGAAGCAACCATGCGCCCCAGCGACGACAGGCGCTCATGGCGTGCCAACTGGTCTTGCAGGCGACGGGTTTCGGTCAGGTCATTGAGCAGCACCAGCTGGCCTGGCTCGGCATCCAGCGAACGCGTGGCAATGGACAGGCGACGGCCATCGCGCAGTGACACCTCATGCCCGTCATCCTTGCGCGGGGCGAAGCTGCGGGCGATCACCTGGCGCCACAACTGGCCGAGCAAGGGTTCACCCAACAGCTCACAGGCCGCCGGATTGGCTTCGCGCACCAGGCCCTGGTCATCGATGACGATCACCCCGCCGGGCAGCAGGGCCAGCAGGTTCTGCAAGCGATTGGCCAGGCGCTCTTTCTCGTTCAGCTCGGCCATGCGCTGGGCGCCGACCACCGCCAACTCGCCTTTGAGTTCGCTGACGCGGGCCTCGAGCATGCTGTAGGACTGGTTGAGCTGGGTGGAGACCTGGTCGAACAGGGCGAACGCCTGCTCAAGCCCCTGTCGACTCTCCTGTTCGACGGGGGTAGGCCCCTGCGGATCAGGGACTCGGGAAACATGGGCGGCCTGGGGCATCGTGCTCTCTCGCGTGGCTGACCGTCATAAAAACGGTGTGGTGCCAGCGGTGTAGCAATAGCCGTGCCGGGGATGGGGGTTTGTGCTTTTCAGGCCTGGCCCTATCGCCGTCAAAACGGCCACAGGTCCCCCACAGCATTCAAAGGCTGTGGGGGACCTGTGGGCGCCGGCTTGCCGGCGATTGTGGCGGTACAGGCGAAGTCAATCTTCAGCCTGCTCCTCACCGCCCTGGCGGCTCATGCCGTACTTGCGCATCTTCTCCACCAAGGTGGTACGCCGAATACGCAAACGTTCAGCCGCCCGCGCCACGATACCGTTGGCGTCGTCCAGCGCCTGCTGGATCAGCCCCTGCTCCAGGCTGCCCAGGTAATCCTTCAGGTCCAGGCCCTCAGGCGGCAGCATGGCATGGTTGGCAAAGCTCGGCGCGTGGCCGTTGATCGCCACGCGCTCTTCGAGGTCGCTGCGCAGGCTGTCGACCAACTGCTCGTCTTCATCGTCGATGTAGCGGAATTTCTTCGGCAGCTCCGACACACCAATCACCCCGTACGGGTGCATGATCGCCATGCGTTCGACCAGGTTGGCCAGCTCGCGCACGTTGCCAGGCCAGCCATGCCGGCACAGCGACATGATCGAAGCAGAGTTGAAGCGTATCGAGCCGCGCTTCTCATGCTCCATGCGCGAAATCAGCTCGTTCATCAGCAGCGGAATGTCTTCCACACGCTCACGCAACGGCGCCATCTCGATCGGAAATACATTAAGGCGGTAGTACAGGTCTTCGCGGAAGGTCCCACCCTCGATCATGGTCTCGAGGTTCTTGTGGGTCGCGGCGATGATGCGCACGTCAATGCTCTGGGTCTTGTTGCTGCCCACCCGCTCGAAAGTACGCTCCTGCAGCACACGCAGCAGCTTGACCTGCATCGGCAGCGGCATGTCGCCGATCTCGTCAAGGAACAGCGTACCGCCATTGGCCAGCTCGAAACGCCCGGCACGGCTGGTGATGGCGCCCGTGAACGCACCCTTCTCGTGGCCGAACAGTTCGCTTTCCAGCAATTCGGCCGGGATCGCCCCGCAATTGACCGGCACGAACGGCGCTTCGCGGCGCTTGGAGTGGTAATGCAGGTTGCGCGCGACCACCTCCTTGCCAGTACCGGACTCACCAAGAATGAGCACGCTGGCGTCGGTGTCGGCGACCTGCTGCATCATCTGCCGAACATGCTGGATGGCGCGACTGGTGCCCACCAGGCTGCGGAACAGGTTGGGCTCGCGCTGACGGCCACGCTCACGGGCCTGGTCGTACATCTCGCGATAGACCTGGGCACGGTGCAGGGAGTCGAGCAGCTGGCTGTAGCTGGGCGGCATCTCAAGGTTGGCCAGCACGCGACGGCGAAGCTCTTCGGGGAAATCCGCAGAAGAAATTTCGCCGATCAGCAATACCGGAAGGAACTCATCCCACCCGGCCACTGTCTTAAGCAACCCAAGCACATTGCCTGGAGCATTCACGGTTCCGATGAGCACGCAGAGCACTTCACGGCTGGAAGACAATGCCCCCACCACCTGCTGCCAATCCTGGCTGGAGCAGGGCAGGTTTTCTTCGCCGAGGAAGTTCAGAACCACCGCCAGATCGCGGCGGCGGGCGCTGTCGTCATCGATCAGGAGAATCTTGGTTTCACGCCACATGCAATAGCAACTTCCCTAGTCATATCGGCGCCCGAGGGCGTGCTCGACATCATTCAGACTGAATGGTCAGTGTTCGGACGTCTGAAATTCGAAAACAGCCACTAGTAAAGTCAAAAAAAAGCATGCAGTCAAATTAATGGCGCATGGCTTTTAGGACATCTGTGGTCAAGTGAACAGATGGTATACCTTAGCGGCGTTTTTCGCCTGACGGATTTGCGACATCTCGTCGACTATCGATTGACGCTCACCGCTTGCAACTTCAATTAACTTGCCGTAGACCGCTAGCAGGCCCTCAAGGCTCGAGCGTACCGCGTCTTCATTGCTGAGCGCCTCAGCCAGAACGTCCTCGACACAAAGACGGCACTTCAGGTCAAGCTCACCGACCGCATCCCAGTCACGGCTGGCCAATGCGGCAAGCAACTCGCTGCGAGTCCGCTCGATACCCTCGATCACCTTGCTCATAAAACCTCCCGGCTCAGGGGACCATCGACTGTGGGCCGATCGCGTCCCAGCCTTCCTTGACAGTGCTCAGCAAGTCCCTGACCTCGTCCAGGATCGCCGGATCGTTCTGGATATTGGCCTCACTCAGACGACGAGTCATGTACAGGTAGAGGCTGTCGAGACGATTGAGCTCGTCGGTCATGTTGTCACGATCCAGACCTTCGCGCAGGCCGCCAATGATGCCAATAGCCTTGCCTATCGCGATGCCCTTGCCGGCGATGTCCTTGCGCTGCATCGCGCCACTGGCCTGGGCAATGCGGTCCAGGCCACCCTCCATCAGCATTTGCACCAAACGATGCGGGCTCGCTTCAGAGGTCTGCGCCTGGGCGCCAATCTTCTGGTACTGCCGAAGGGCTAACATTGGATTCATGGGGTACCTCGTCACCACGGGGTTGCTGTATGACCGGGCTATCGGCGCGGCGTCAAAAAACTTTAGGGAGAATACAAAAAAGCCCGACCAAGCGTCACGCTTCGTCGGGCTTTTGGCGTTTGTTTACCGTGCCTACATCGTAACACGCGCGCGACGCCATACAGTGTGACGCCGCGACCTTGCCATGAAGCCTCAGGCAGATCAGGAGTTCTTCTGTTGCGCTGCCATTGCTTCAAAAATGGAAACGACGCTGTCGCGCTGAGCATTGAGCTGCCCAACCAGGGTGTCCATGGTGTTGTACTTCTTGGTCAGCGACGCTTCCAGGTCCTTGATGCGGGCATCCAGAGAGCTCTGCTCCATGCTCAGGCTTTTCTTGGCAACCTCAAGCGACTTGTTGCGCTCATCCAGCACACCACCGGACGCAGAGAATGGCTCCATGGTCTTGACCATGCGATCGAGCAGGCCGCCGTCACCATTGAACAGGTTCTGCACCTCGCCACCGAGCTTCTGATCATTGATCGCCTTGGTGAACTTGGTGCTGTCGAACTCCAGCAGGCCGCTACTCTGAGCGGTATTGATCCCCAACTGCGAAAGTACCGTCAATTGCCCCGAACCACCGGTACCGGAGACCACCAGTTCATTACGCATGGCCGACAGCATGCTGCGCACTGCCGGGTCACCCGACAGAGCCGGAGTGTTCCAGCTGCCGTCTGCCGCCTTGGTCGACACACTCACACTGTTTATCGTATTCACCAACGCGTTATAGGCATCGACGAACGACTGCACCGACTTTTTCAGGCCCTCAGTGTTGGCAGCCACGGTGACGCTGACCGGGCTGAGCGTTTCGGTCTTGGACAGCAGTTCGAACGTCATGCCACTGATCGCGTTATCGACCTTGTTCGATTTGCTGGTGAGCTTCATGCCATCGATATCGAACTCGGCATCTTTTGCGAGTTCGCCGATACGGCCAGCACCGCCCGCATCGGCCATCTGCGTTGCCGGGTCGATGGTCAGGTCAGCGATCCCCGAAGTAGAGATGTCCGAACCTTCGCCCATGGTTTCGGAGCTCAACACCAACCGCGAACCGGTACCGTCGTTAACGATGTTGGCGGTGAAGCCCTTGCCGCTCGCCTGGGCGTTGATCGCATCACGCGCCTGCTGCAGCGTAGCGTTGGCCGGAATGGTCACATCGAAGTCGACGCTATTCTGGGTGATGGTCAACGTGCCACCACTGGCGGAAACAACCGAGCTGCTGTCGGTGAAACGCTGACTGGCTACGCGCGACGCCGTGGCCAGCTGGGTAACCTGGATCGAATAGCTGCCGTTGACTGCCGCACTGCCTGCCGTGGCCTTGACGTACTTGTCGTTGGAGGAGGCTGCCGTCGACCCGAGAAACGCAGGGTTGGCACTGTCGTTAAGCTTCTCCAGCGCCGTCTTGTAGGCGGTCAACGCACTTTTGAGGCTACCCACCGCCGAAATCGATGCGGTGTTCGCCGACGTGCGGCGGTCGAGCTGGCTCTGCTTGGGAGTCTTTTCGGCATCAACCAGGGCCTTCACAATGGCCGAGGTATCGAGACCGGAACCCAGCCCCAAACTCGGTAGAATTGGACTTGCCATTACATCCTCCTTTCTGGTTAACGCCCAAACGCAGAGTTGCCTGATCAGCGCCGGTGCAACAATTCAAATGACCGGCCGGCTGTCAGACTTTCTCATCGAAGAGCAAACTATTGACATCTTGCAGGCTTCGGGCCAGCTCCAGCGCTGTTTCAGACGGGATCTGACGGATCACCTCACCGCTATCGCGGGCAACGACCTTGACGATCCACCTGCCGGTGGAATCATCCACCGAAAACTCCAGGTTGCGCTGCAACGACTGGACAAAATCTTGAATTTCCTTGACGGCCGATTGTAACTCGGCCTCGCTCTTGGGAGCGTCTTGCTGCAATGTCTTGCGCAGCTGACCTGAAACCTTGTCAGCAGCTGTATTGTGCTCGGTGCTGCCAACCAGCGACGACACCGGATACGACGGGCTTGACTTGACGCTTATGTCCATCGCACATCACCTTTAAAAAGTAAAAAGCGAGAGAGCGCATGAGCACTCCCTCGCCGAACTTCATCGCGCTATTACTGAAGCAGTTTCAGTACGGCGGATGGCAGCTGGTTAGCCTGAGCCAGAACAGAGGTCGAAGCTTGCTGCAGGGTCTGCTGCTTGGTCAGCTGAGCGGTCTCTGCGGCGAAGTCGGTGTCCTGAACTCGGCCCATGGCGGCAGCCGAGTTTTCGTTCATGCTTTGCAGGTTGTTGATGGTCGACTGGAAGCGGTTCTGGATAGCACCCAGGTCCGACTTCTTGGTGTCAACGGTCTGCAGAGCAGCGTCGATCGCGGTGATAGCGCCGTCAACGGCAGCGTGGACGGCCGAGTCGGAAGTACCCGAGATCGCCAGGGCACCGGTGCCGACTGCAAGGGAGGTAGCAGCGAACGACGAGGTCATCGAAACGCTCAGGATCTGGCTGGTACCAGTCATCGCGCCAACCTGGAACTCCATGGTGCCAGCGGTGCCGTTCAGCAGTTGCTTGCTGGTACCGAAGGTGGTGGAGGTCGCGATACGAGTGATCTCGTCGGACTTGGCCGCGAATTCTTTGTTCAGAGCAGCGCGTTCAGTGGTGCCGTTGGAGTCGTTACGTGCCTGCAGAGCCAGTTCACGCATACGCTGCAGGATGTTGGTGATTTCCGACAGCGCGCCTTCAGCGGTCTGGGTGATCGAGTTACCGTCGTTGGCGTTCTTGATGGCAACGGTGGTACCGGTAACCATGGTCTGCAGCTTGTTGGCGATCTGCTGACCAGCAGCATCGTCTTTAGCGCTGTTGATACGCAGGCCGGAAGACAGGCGAGTCATCGAAGTGCTCAGCGCGTCGGAAGCTTTGTTCAGGTTCTTCTGCACGCCCAGCGAAGTGGTGTTGGTGTTTACGGTTAAAGCCATGACGAATTCCTCGTTGGATGGATACTGCGGCTTCCGGCCCTGGCGTCCGCCGGGTGTGGCCTAGAGAACCTTCGTAATGGTTATCGTCGGGTTTGCAAGTTGCTTTAGGGCTTTTCCAAAAAAAAATGCCATCACCACGCCACCCCCTTGCAAACCGGGCTTTACAGCCGTTCCCCGCGATGCTTTCGCCAACCACGAAGTGTGATACAGCTCACACTTCAGCGCGAGGCCGCCTGCTCGATCAGATGCAGCAGCTCATATTCGAGGTAATCGGCCAGCGCCAGCCAGTCCTGGCGCTGCTGGGCATCGAGCATGGCCTGCATGACCACCGCCCCCGCTTTTGGATCGACCTGCGGCAATACCTCATCGAACAGCTCGACCATACGCAACGCCGCCTCCACATCCCGCCCAAGGCGTAACAGCGTGGCGCATTCGCGCGCCGCGCGCCCTTGATCGGCAGCATTCATGAACAGAACTCCGGATCGAAAGTGGTGCCGGCGATGTGCGCGCCGGCACGACTGGAGTTGTGGAACCGCACCTGGGGATGGCGCGCAATGAACCGCTCAAGCTCGATCAGGTAACTGCGGAAGTTAAGCTGGGTTCGTGCACGCTGGCCATGGCCATCCAGCACCCAGTGCTGCGCCGCCGCAATCGCCGGGCCGAGTACGCCATCGTCCCAGCCTGTGTGGGTGCGACCACCCGGGAAGGCGAAATCAGCGCCGAAAAACGTAATGCGCACGGCCCCCATCTTCACAGCCAGGTCCGTAGCAGGGTGAATCACGCTTCCCCCAACGAACAACTCGGCGCGCGGTATGGCTTGGCGCACCTGCGCATACAGCGCACTGCCGGAATAGGCTGTGTAGCGTGGCCCACGCCAATTACCGAGCAGCTCGACGTCCAGCATCGGCATGTAGACCAGGGTAGTCGCAGCCGAGTCTTGCGGCGGCAAGTGATGGAGGCGGATTTTATGGTCGACACTGACCACGATGTCAGGCTGGATTCCGGCGCGCAGCAGGGGGATATAAGCGGTGTCGACGCAGATGAACAGTGGCCGCTCGGCCTGAACGCGCACCCTTGCCAATGCAGGCAGGTGCCCGGCCAAGGTTGGCCCGGTGGCAATCACATAGCAGTCACGCCCGGCCTGGCTACCGAACAGCGCGGCCACATCAGGGTCGTGGCGCAACAACGGCAAACTGTCTTCGAGCAGCTTCTGCAAGCGCGGGTCGGCCACATCGAAAGCGCGATTGCTGTCTGCCAGGTGGGCCTCGCTGATCAGACGGTCGCGCACCTTCGCATTGAAGTCATCGGCCAGCACCCGTTCGGAAGGCAAGGCGAAGAACGGCAAGGCGATTTCCGCGCTGTCGCCGGCATAGGCCAGTTCGACGCGCGGGTCGGCAAGCCAGTCGGACTGATCCAGCAGTTGCAGCACCAGCTGGAACAGTGCGCCATTGAGCAGGTACACCTGCAACCGCACGAGCCCAGGCCGCTCCAGCAGCACGCGCTGCAAGTCACCCAGCCCACTGCCATAGAGATGAAGAGTGGAACTGTCTTCAGGCAGGCTCGCGGCCTGCAGGCGCGCCTCGGCAAGACGATCGTGACGACTTGTGAGCTGGATGCCACACACGCTCAGGGTAGACCCCAGCCCCTCCACCAGCTCGACCTCGAGCGCACTACACGCCTCGCCTTGCAGGCGCTCGTACAGTGCCGGCCAGCGGGCCTGCAGCACTTCAGCGTTACGCTGGAAAAACTCGCTCATGGGTTGAGCTTCCCTTACCTGCGAAACACCGAAGAGTACCCGACTGGCAGCGCTTATTCAGCCTTGTAGAGAACCGCCGAGCCCCACGACAGGCCGACACCGAAGCCGCTAATGGCCACGCGCTTCCAGGCACTGTCGAACATGTGCTTCTGCAACAGCAGCGGAACGCTCGATGACACGGTATTACCGGTCTCCAGCATGTCCTTGATGAACTTGTCGGCCTGGGACTTTTCCGGGTCTTCCTCGAAGCGTCGTGCCACGGCATCGACGATCGCCGCACTGCCCTGATGGATGCAGAAGGCGTCGATATCCTTGTTCTCCAGCCCTGACTCGCGCAGCAGCTCATGCAGATGCGCCGGCACCTTGATCAGAGCGAAGTTGAAGACCTGACGACCGTTCATGAAGAACTCGCCATCAGTCACCTTCAGGTGCGGCGCACCAGCACCGTCGGTACCGAACTTCGCCTTGCCCAGTTGCCAGGTAGCGCCCTCACCCATCCAGGTGGCAGTGGCCGCGTCGCCGAACAACATGGTGGTATTGCGGTCTTCTGTGTTGACGATCTTGGAGTACGGATCAGCCGTCACCAGCAGGCCATTCTTCAGGCCTGCGGCTTCCATGAAGCCTTTGAGCGCGTAAATGCCATAGACGTAGCCGGAGCAGCCCAGGGAAATGTCGAAGGCCGCGACATGGGTCGGCAGACCGAGTTTGTGCTGGACGATGGCAGCGGTGTGAGGCAAGCCTTCCTCGTCACCGTTCTGGGTGACGACGATCAGCGCATCGATCGCCTCGCGCTTGAGTTGCGGGTTAGCGGCGAACAGGTTGTTGACCGCTTCGACACACAGATCGGAAGTCTCCTGCTCATCGTCCTTGCGCGGCAGGAAGCTTGCGCCGATCTTGCCGAACATGAACTCTTCGTCCTTGCCGAATTTCGCGCCTTGTACATAGTTGTCCAGGCCGGAAGCGGGCACATAGCTCGCGATGCTTTTAATGCCGATCATCATGGCTTCCCAATAAATAACAGCTCAATACCACCGCCCGGATGACTCGAGCGGCGCCTGAAGAACGGGATCTGCCGCCCAGGTGGAGTGGCGACAGGCAGGGTGGCAGGCGGCAATTGCACACCTGCCCCATTAACGGTTACAGAAGGAGATGCCCGCTCTGACCGATAGGTCACGAATATTTCAAGACAATCGCATATTTTGCCTGGCCGCGTCACGTCGTCATAGCGCTTGCGAGTTTGCCATGCAGGGCAAACCTGGCCCCGGCTGGAGCCAACTTTCAGTCGAGCAGTTGCCAGTCCAGGGGCGTACCGCGCTTGAGTGGTTGCCTGGCCTTGCGGCCAAGCACCGCATCGAGATGGCCTGGCGCCAGCCCCAAACCTGGGCGGATGGCGCGCACGTTGCTACGGTCGAAGATCTCGCCAGCAGCCATGTCACGCACTACATACAGCGAGCGGCGGAAACGCCGCGAGGCCTCCTCGGCCTGGGTCGCGCCATAGTGCACCCGCCCCAGCGACTGCCAGGCACGCTCGGTTTCCAGCACCAGCGCTGCCATTTCCTGGGGTTCCAGGGAAAATGCCGCATCCACGCCGCCATCGGCACGGTCAAGCGTGAAGTGCTTTTCCACCACCGTCGCCCCCAGGGCCACTGCCGCCACCGCAACCCCAACCCCCATGGAGTGATCCGACAGCCCGACCTGGCAACCGAAGAGCTCGCGCATGTGCGGGATGGTCAGTACGTTGCTGTTCTGCGGGCTGGCCGGGTAGGTACTGGTGCACTTGAGCAGCACCAGGTCGCGACACCCTCCTTCGCGCGCCACCCGCACGGTACGTTCGAGTTCCGCGAGGCTGGCCATGCCGGTGGAAATGATCATAGGTTTACCAGTGGCCGCCACTTTGCGTATCAGCGGCAGATCGGTGTTCTCGAAGCTGGCAATCTTGTAGGCCGGCACATCCAGGCTTTCGAGGAAATCCACCGACGTTTCGTCGAACGGCGTGGAGAACACCAGCATGCCCAGCTCACGAGCGCGCTCGAAGATCGCTGGGTGCCACTCCCAGGGGGTATGGGCCTTTTCGTACAGCGCATACAGCGATGAGCCAGACCAGAGGCTGTTCGGGTCGGCTATGAAAAACTCACCATGCGCCAGGTCCAGGGTCATGGTGTCGGCAGTGTAGGTCTGCAGCTTCAGCGCATGGGCGCCGGCGGCGGCGGCCGCTTCGACGATCTCCAGTGCCCGGGCCAGCGACTGGTTGTGATTGCCACTCATCTCCGCGATCACCAGCGGTGGCTGGTCCGGGCCGACACAGCGGTGCCCGATGTTGAATCTGTTCATGGGCTACTCCTGGAATACCCGCTCGAACGAGCACGGCGACTGAGCGAAGCCGGCACCCGCGAATAATTGCAATGACGCCTGATTGTCGGGCAGCACCTGGGCCTCGATCGCACGCAGGTCCGGCCAGAACTCACGCACGCAGGCCTCGCCACGGGCGAGCAACGCTCTGCCCCAACCCAGCCCGCAACGCCCCGCGAAGAGATACAACGACACCTTCGCCCGCTGCCCGGGCAAGCGGTCGTAGCGAACACAGCCCACCGGCCCGTCGCCTGTCTCGGCGATCAGCAGCAAACGCTGCCGATCAGCCAGCGTAGCAGCCAGCCAGGCCAGATGCCCCGCCCAGTCCAGCTCCCGCGCCTGCTGCGAACGGCGCCGTACCTCGGGCGCGTTGCGCCCGTCGAACAACAGCCGCGCGTCTTCACTGCGAGCCGGACGTAGCGCAAGCCCTTCCCCCAGCAAGGCCACCGCCACCCGCTGCGCCCCCAGGCCATCGACCAGTGCCCGACTGCGCTCGGCGAAGCTCTGGCGCAGTGCCTGATTGCTCAGCAACAGGGCAATCGCCTGGCGCAGCGCAGGCACCTGGACCTGCCCAGCCTCCCCCAGGTAAAGGTGCATGCCCGCCTGAGCCATGGCCTGGGCATTGGCCCGCTGGTTGTCTGCCACGCTCACGCACAGGCTCGGCAAGCCCAGCGCGGCGCGCTCCCAGGTAGTACCGCCGCCGGCGCCGATGAACAAGTCTGCCGCAACCATCCGCATTGGCAGATCGTCGACATAGTCATGCAGCTCCCAACCCGCCCGCGCGTCGCACAACTGGGCCAGCAGCTCACCCTGCCGATGCCCGAGCCCAGCGATGCAGGTGACCTGCAACCCTTCCAGCCCGGACAGCGCCTGCAAGGTCTTGGGCAGCATGCCAGCCACATCGAAGCCACCGAAACTCACCAGCACCCTTCGTGCCTGCAGGGGCGGCGATATCGCCGCCCCCTGAAACGCCGGCCCCACCAGCGCATAGCGTGGCCCCAGCAAGCGCCGGCACTCCGTTGCCAGCCGCGGCGCGTAGAGCGCCTCGCTGGCACTGAAATTCTGATCCAGCAGCAGGTCGGCGGCATGATCACGATCAGCCAGGTCATCGATGACCGCGATGCGCCGGGCGAACGCCCGGGCTGCCTGCTCCCAGCGGGCGTCCAAGGCGTAATGATCGACGATTAGCCAGTCGAATCGGGCCTGTGCCGGCAGCACATCACGCAGCGCCGCGATATCCGCGGCCCAGGGTTCGATGCCCGGTTTTTCCTCGCGCTGCGGCCATGCAAAGACCTTGAAACCCTCCTGCTCGATGGCGGCCCGGCGTTGACCGTCAAGCAGGCAACAGGCAAAGCTCACCTGCGCACCGAGCTCTCGGAGGGCTTTGCCCAGCGTCAGGCAGCGCGCCGTGTGGCCGACGCCAATCGATGAAGAGGCATCAGCACGTACCAGCACCTTCATGGCGCCAGCTCCCCGCCAGCTTTGAGCGCTGCGTACAGGTACTGCGCGCGCAACCAGTCTTCCTCGCTGTCGATGTCCTGAACCAGATGCCGGGGGATGATCACTGGCAAACTCCGCTCGGAATGAAGGGCCTCGTTCTGCAACCAGGCCTGCACCCGCCCCCAGTAAAACTGGCCAGCATCCTGATAGGCCGGTGCAAGGTCCTGAGACCGGGTCTCACGATACTGTGGGTACAGAGGCACAAGCGCACCCTGATCGTCGAGCGACAGCGCCCGCTGGACCGGGAAACCGAAGCTGCTCACCGAAAAGGCGAAAGAGCGCTCAGGGTGTTGCCGCAACAACGCCAACCCCTGCTGCAAGTAACGCTGCTGCACGAAAGGCGCAGTGGCGTAGATGCAACAGGCATGGGTCAGGACATGGCCCTGGCTGGCCAGTGCCTGCAGGGCGTGGCTGACCACAGCCTGGGTGGTGGCATGATCGTCAGCCAGGTGCGCCGGCCGACGGAACGGCACCTGCGCACCGTATTCCCGTGCCACCGCCTCTATTTCAGGGTCGTCGGTGCTGACCACCACCTGTTCGAACAAGCCACTGGCCAGTGCCACTTGGATCGAGTGGGCAATGATCGGCAGCCCGGCGAACATCTTGAGGTTCTTGCCAGGGATCCGTTTGCTGCCTCCACGGGCCGGGATGATCGCGACGTTGGTTTCCATTCGCTCAGGCATTCACGCAGCCCACCGGCAACTTCAGCAACCCGCACAGGCTGGCGATCACTTGATCCTGCTGAGCGTCAGTCAGCTGCGGGTACATTGGCAGGCTCAGGGCTTGTGCGTAGTAACTTTCGGCCTGCGGAAAATCGCCCTGTTTGAAGCCCAGGTCGCGGTAATAGGGTTGCAGGTGAATGGGAATGTAATGAAGGTTGACCCCAACTCCTGCAGCCCGCATCCCATCGAAAATCTCCCGGTGTGAACGCGGGATACGATCACACTCAAGGCGCACCACGAACAGATGCCAGGCGGACTCGGCATCCTGCTGAGGTGCCTGGACGCTCACGGGCAGGTGCGCCAGCAAGCGCTGATAGCGAGCCGCCAACTCGCGGCGACGGGCAAGGAACGCATCCAGCCGGGTCAGTTGAGACAGCCCCAGGGCAGCTTGCAGGTCGGTGATGCGATAGTTGAAGCCCAGTTCAAGTTGCTGGTAGTACCAGGCACCATGGCTTTCTTCGGTCATTTGGCCCGGGTCACGGCTGATCCCGTGACTGCGCAGCCTACGTAAACGCGCGGCCAGATCGGCACGCGCGGTAAGCACCATGCCGCCCTCGGCCGTGGTGATGATCTTTACCGGGTGAAAGCTGAACACCGTCATGTCGGCATATTCGCCACAGCCGACCGGCTTGCCCGCGTAACGTGCGCCGACCGCGTGGGCAGCGTCCTCGATAAGGGTAAAGCCATACTGCCGGGCCAGCACCGCGATCGAACGCATGTCGGCGCTTTGCCCGGCAAAGGCCACGGCGACTACCACCTTGGGCAGGCGCCCCTCCCGGGCGGCCTGCTCGAGTTTCAGCGCAAGTGCCTGGGCGTCGATAGTCCAGGTGTGCGGGTCGATGTCGACGAAATCGACACCGGCGCCGCAGTAGCGCCCACAGTTGGCTGATGCGACAAAACTGATGGGGCTGGTCCATAGCCAGTCCCCGCTCCCCAGGCCAGCGGCGAGGCAGGCAAGGTGCAGCCCCGCAGTGGCGTTGCACACAGCTACCGCGTGCGTTGCGCCACAACGCTGGGCCATAGCCTGCTCGAAGTGCTCGATCAGTGGCCCCTGAGTCAGCCAGTCGGACTGCAGCACCTCTACGACCGCGGCGATATCCGCCTGATCGATGCTCTGCCGAGCATAGGGGATCATGCTGGCAAGCCTGCGTGCAGGTCTGCCAGCTGGTCCACGGTGAGGAAGGCGGGATTGGTATCGGAACGGTACTCGAAATCCTCGGCAACCCAGCGCCCGGTTTCACCCACGCAATCGATCGCAAAATCCACATCCGTATGGTTGAAGCGGATCGACGGAACGATGGTGAAATGATCACCAAACTCAAGGGTCATCCGCGCATCGTCCAGCGGGATCATCAGTTCGTGCAGCTTTTCCCCCGGGCGGATGCCGACCACGTTCTGCGGCAAGTGCCCGGCCATGCCGCGCGCCAGGTCGACGATGCGAATGGACGGGATCTTGGGCACGAACACTTCCCCCCCGTGCATGCGGGCAAAGCTGTCGAGCACGAACTGTACGCCATGGTCGAGGGTGATCCAGAAGCGCGTCATCCGCGGGTCAGTGACGGGGAGCTCGCGGGCACCCTCCTCGATCAGGCGCTTGAAGAATGGCACCACCGAGCCCCGGGAGCCCGCCACATTGCCATAGCGCACAACCGCAAAGCGGGTGTCCTGTTGGCCGGCAAAATTGTTGGCGGCCACGAACAGCTTGTCGGACAGCAGCTTGGTCGCACCATACAGGTTGATCGGGCTGGCCGCCTTGTCGGTGGACAGTGCGACGACCTTCTGCACGCCATTCTCGATCGCCGCGGCGATGATGTTCTCGGCACCATTGACGTTGGTGCGGATGCATTCGGTGGGGTTGTACTCGGCCGCGGGCACATGCTTGAGCGCGGCGGCATGAACCACATAGTCGATACCGCGCATGGCCTGGCGCACGCGCTCGGCATCACGGACATCGCCCAGGAAATAGCGCATGCACGGCGCGTTGAAACGCTGCTGCATCTCATACTGTTTCAACTCGTCGCGGGAGAACACCACGACGCGCCGTGGGCGGTAGCGCTCAAGCAACCGCTCGATGAAGCGGCGCCCGAACGACCCGGTCCCCCCGGAGATGAAAATGGACTTGTCGTCGAACATACCTGGTTCCTAGGGGCGGCGCCGTCAGCTGACGAAGGCGCCCGATTGCACTGTAAGGCAGGGCGCACAGCGTACAGATTTCTGACTCGCGCCCCCCAATGAACCAGCTCGAAGCAAGATGCAGGCCAGTGCCGCGTCAGGCGATCAGCCCGGCCCAGTCCAGCGCCGCCTTGCCGGGGGCAAGCACCTGGCTTTGGACTGTACCTTGCCACTGCGCCGACCATTTGGCGCGCAATGCCGCCAGCGCCGCCTCGTCCTCGGCGACCACGCCGGGGTAAATCACCTGCACCTGTGGCGTCCAGACTGTCAGCAGGCCGGCCGCGGCTGCTTTCAGGCACAGGTCGACATCACCATGGGCATGGGCGAACGTGGTTTCGTCGAGCCCCTCCAGAGCACGGAAGACTTCGCTACGGACCATCAGGCAGCTCGCCGAGACCGCTGGACAGTTCTGCTCGACCGCCAGCCGATTCAGGTAACCCACGGCATTTGCGGCCTCACCGGCAAAAGCTGGCGCAACTGCGCCTTCGGCGTCCAGCAGCAAGCCCGCCTGGGCAAGCTTGCCGTCAGTATCGAGCAGCTTGGCACCGACCACGCCTACTTCCGGACGCTGCGCCTGGTTGAGCAACGCTTCGATCCAGTTGGCATTGACCACTTCGGCGTCCGCCGCCAGCAATATCAGGTATTGCCCCTTGGCCTCGGCACTGGCAGCGTTGCACAGCGCCGCCGCGCTCAGGCGTTCGCTACTTTGCAGCACGCGCACCTTGCCAACCTGCTGCTGCGCCAGCCATTCGAGCAACTGCGGTGACTGACTGGCGTTGTCGGCGATCAGTACCTCGTAGCGCGCATAGCGAGTGCGCTGCAGGATGCTCTTCAGGCAGCGCTGCAGTTCGTCCAGATTGTCCTCGCTGCGCAGCACGATGCTCACCAGCGGCCGCTCGACGTGCCTGTAGTCGATACGCAAGGTGCCAGGCAGCGGCGTACTGACCTGGGCCTTGTAGCCACGGCCGGCCAAGTGTCGCATCAAGGCCTGGCGGGCATGCTCGCTGTCCTTGGCCTGCGGTGCCGGGGTGATCAGCATCGGCTCGTCGAGATGGGCCAGCCCGTTGAGGCCGCCCTGCTCGATCAGGCGCAGCAGCAGG
>NZ_MOMO01000007.1:0-33605 GCF_009933855.1 Pseudomonas sp. SG-MS2
CGTTTTTCGCCATCGTGCTGCTGCCGGCACCCTGGCTCGGGCGCTTCTACTTCAACGTCATGGAGGGCCAGCGGACTTGGCTGACGCCGCTACTTGGGCCGGTGGAGCGGGGCTGCTATCGGCTGGCCGGCGTGCGCGCCGATCAGGAACAGAACTGGAAGCAGTACGCCCTGGCGCTGCTGGCGTTCAACCTGGCCGGTTTCGTGCTGCTCTTCAGCGTACTTTTACTGCAAGGTTACCTGCCGCTCAACCCGCAACACCTGCCCGGCCAGGAATGGTCGCTGGCTTTCAACACTGCGGTGAGCTTTGTCACCAACACCAACTGGCAGGCTTACAGCGGTGAAGCCTCGGTCAGTTACCTGAGCCAGATGCTCGGCCTGACCGTGCAGAACTTCGTAAGCGCCGCTACCGGGCTGGCCGTGCTGGTCGCCTTGTGCCGCGGCATCTCCCGGCGCTCGACCAGCAGTATTGGCAACTTCTGGGTCGACATGACCCGTGCCACCCTTTACGGCCTGTTGCCGTTGTGCCTGGTGCTCGCGCTGCTGCTGGTCTGGCAGGGTGTGCCGCAGACCTTCGCCGACTACGCCCACGCTGTGACCCTGCAAGGTGCTGACCAGACGATTCCGCTCGGCCCTGCCGCCAGCCAGATCGCCATCAAGCAATTGGGGACCAACGGCGGCGGCTTCTTCGGCGTCAACTCGTCACACCCGTTCGAGAACCCAACGGCCTGGAGCAACCTGTTCGAGGTGGCTTCGATCATCCTGATCCCGGCCGCCCTGGTCTTCACCTTCGGCCATTACGTCAAGGACCTGCGCCAAAGCCGCGCGATTCTGGCCTGCATGCTGGGCCTGTTCCTGATTGGCGGCGCGACCGCGCTGTGGTCGGAGCACCAGCCCAACCCGGCGCTGGACAGCGCGCAGGTTCAGCAGAGCGCACCCCTGGAGGGCAAGGAAAGCCGCTTCGGCACGACCGGCTCGGTGTTGTGGACGGTAACCACCACCGCAGCGTCCAACGGGTCGGTCAACGCCATGCACGACAGCCTCAACCCGCTTACCGGCATGGTCGCCATGGTCAACATGATGGTCGGCGAGGTGATTTTCGGCGGCGTTGGCGCGGGGCTCTACGGCATGTTGCTGTTCGTGCTGATCGCGGTGTTCCTGGCAGGCTTGATGATCGGCCGCACCCCGGAATACCTCGGCAAGAAACTGCAGGCCCGGGAAGTGCAACTGTTGGTGGCAACCTTGCTGGTGATGCCGGTCGGCGTGCTGGTGCTTGGTGCCATTGCCGCCAGCCTGCCGGGCCCTGCCGGCGCGGTCAGCAATCCGGGTGCACATGGTTTCAGCCAGTTGCTGTACGCCTACACCTCGGGCGCCGCGAACAACGGCTCGGCGTTCGCCGGGTTCGGCGCCAACACCGTGTTCCACAACGTGATGATCGGCCTGGCCATGCTCATCGGCCGCTTTGGCTACATCCTGCCGATCCTGGCCTTGGCCGGCAGCCTGGCAGCGAAAAAAAGCGCGCCGCAAGGGCTGAACAGCTTCCCTACCCACGGCCCGCTGTTCACCGGCCTGCTGCTTGTGACCATCCTGCTGGTGGGCGGCCTGACCTTCCTGCCGGCCCTGGCCCTTGGGCCAATCGCTGAACACCTGAGCCTGGGTTTCTGAGGAACCGACCATGAACATGCCCATTCCTGAAGTGAACGCCCGGCACAGCGCCAAGGACCAGACCCGCTTCGCCGCGCTGTGGCGCCCGGCGCTGGTGCAAGCATTCGTCAAGCTTGACCCGCGTCAGCTCAAGCGCTCGCCGGTCATGCTGGTGGTCGCGCTGACCGCCGTCCTGACCACCGTGCTGTGCTTTGCCCCCGGCACTAACGTGAGCACCGGCGTTGCCGTGCAGATCGCGGTGTGGCTGTGGTTCACCGTGCTGTTCGCCAACTTTGCCGAAGCCCTGGCAGAGGGCCGCGGCAAGGCCCGCGCCGACAGCCTCAAGGCCGGCAGCCAAGGGCTGACCGCAGAGCGACGCATGCGCGACGGCACATTCGAGACCGTTGCCGCTGCGCAGTTGCGCAAGGACGACGTAGTCCGTGTCGTGGCCGGTGAGATGATCCCGGGTGACGGCGAGGTGCTCGAGGGCATCGCTGCGGTCAACGAAGCGGCCATCACCGGTGAGTCTGCGCCGGTGATTCGCGAATCCGGCGGTGACCGCTCGGCCGTCACTGGCAATACCCGGTTGGTTTCCGACTGGCTGCTCATTCGCATCACCAGCAACCCTGGCGAGTCGACCCTGGACCGCATGATCGCCCTGGTCGAAGGCGCCAAGCGACAGAAGACGCCCAACGAAATCGCGCTGGACATTCTGCTGATCGGCCTGACGTTGATCTTCCTGATCGTAGTGGTCACGCTGCAGCCATTCGCCCACTTCGCCGGCGGCAGTCTGCCACTGATTTTCCTGGCTGCACTGCTGGTGACGCTGATCCCGACCACCATTGGTGGCCTGCTCTCGGCCATCGGCATCGCTGGCATGGATCGCCTGGTGCGCCTTAACGTGATCGCCCGCTCGGGCCGTGCCGTGGAGGCGGCCGGTGACGTGCACACGCTGATGCTCGACAAGACCGGCACCATCACCTTTGGCAACCGCCGTTGCAGCGCCCTGCATGCAGCCACCGGGGTGACCGCCAAGGAGCTGGGCGAGGGCGCCTTGCTCGCGTCGCTGGCCGATGACACGGCCGAAGGCAAGTCGATCGTCGAGTACCTGCGCCAGCTGCATGACTTCGTCGAACCGGGCGTGGGGCAGTTCGACGCCATTGCCTTCAGTGCCGAGACACGCCTGTCGGGCATCGATTTCCAGCAGCATCGCTACCGCAAGGGCGCCGTTGATGCAGTCCTCGCCTTCGTCGGCATGCAGCGCCTGGAAATGCCCCTGGCGCTGGCCCGCGAAGTTGAACGCATCGCCCAGAGTGGTGGTACGCCGCTGCTGGTGTGCGTGGACAAGCGCCTGCTCGGTGTGATCCACCTCAAGGATGTCGTCAAGCCTGGCATCCGCGAACGCTTCGCCGAGCTGCGCAAGCTGGGTATCCGCACGGTGATGGTGACCGGCGACAACCCGCTGACGGCCGCGGCCATCGCCGCCGAGGCCGGTGTTGATGACGTGCTGGCCGAAGCTACGCCGGAGAAGAAGCTGGCGCGCATCCGCCAGGAGCAGAACGATGGCCGCCTGGTGGCCATGTGCGGCGACGGTGCCAACGACGCCCCGGCCCTGGCCCAGGCTGACGTGGGCATGGCCATGAACGACGGCACCCAGGCCGCGCGCGAAGCCGCCAACATGGTCGATCTGGACAGCGACCCGACCAAGCTGCTGGACGTGGTCCAGGTCGGCAAGGAGCTGCTGGTGACCCGTGGTGCGCTGACCACGTTTTCCATCGCCAACGACGTGGCCAAGTACTTTGCCATCCTGCCGGCGTTGTTCGCCGCCATTTACCCGCAACTGGGCGTGCTCAACCTGATGCAGCTGGCCAGCCCGCAGAGTGCGATCCTCTCGGCCATCGTGTTCAACGCGCTGATCATCATCGTACTGATCCCCCTGGCGCTGCGCGGCGTGCGTGTGCAGGCGGCCAGTGCTGCCCATCTGCTGCGGCGCAACCTGCTGATCTACGGCCTGGGCGGCATCATCGTGCCATTTGCCGGGATCAAGCTGATCGACCTGTTGCTCAACGCTTTGCACCTGGTCTGAGGAGGCCACCATGAACACATATGTACGCCCGGCGTTGAGCCTGATCCTGTTGTTGGCGGTGGTCACCGGCGCGCTGTATCCGCTGGCGGTGACCGGTGTTGCCCAAGTGGTTTTTCCGGAACAGGCCAATGGCAGCCTGGTCCGCGATGAGCAGGGCCAGGTGCGCGGCTCGGCACTGATCGCCCAGGATTTTCAGGGGGATGGCTGGTTTCATTCGCGGCCTTCGGCGGGGGCTTATGCCACCGTGGCCAGCAGTGCCAGCAACCTGTCGCCAAGCAACCCGGCGCTGGCTGAACGGGTAGCGGGCGATGCCGCGAAGCTGTATCAGGCAGGGCAGGGGCCGGTGCCCCAAGCCTTGCTGACCACCTCGGGCAGTGGCCTGGACCCGCATTTGCCACCGCAGGCCGTGGCCTACCAGATTCCGCGGGTGGCGGCGGCGCGCCAGATACCGGTAGAGCGCTTGCAAGCCCTGCTGGAAGAGGCCACCCTCCACCCATTGATCGGGCCGCCTGTGGTCAACGTTCTGGCACTTAACCAGGCCTTGAGCAAATTGGCGCGATGAAGCAGGCCCGGACAATGCCGATCGTGGCACCACTGAAGGATGAAGCATGAGTGACGCAGCCCGCGCAGACGCGCTGTTGGCCAACCTGCCGCGCGAAGGCCGTGGCAGGCTCAAGGTATTTCTCGGTGCAGCCCCTGGCGTAGGCAAGACCTACGCCATGCTCCAGGCCGCCCACGCCCAACAGCGCCAGGGCGTGCAGGTACTGGCAGGCGTAGTCGAAACCCACGGTCGTGCCGAAACCGAATCACTCCTCTCAGGCCTCGCCCAGTATCCTCTGCTACGCAGCGAATACCGGGGTGTCACCCTGGAGGAAATGGACCTCGACGGCCTGCTGAAGGCCGCCCCCGGCCTGGCCTTGGTCGATGAGCTGGCCCACAGCAACGCCCCGGGCAGCCGCCACGCCAAACGCTGGCAAGACGTTCAGGAACTGCTGGCCGCCGGGATCGATGTGTACACCACGGTCAACGTCCAGCACCTGGAAAGCCTCAACGACAAGGTGCGCGACATCACTGGCGTGCACGTGCGTGAAACGCTGCCGGACTGGGTGCTGCAGGAGTCTTTCGAGCTGGTGCTGATCGACCTGCCGCCACGCGAGCTGCTCGAACGTCTGCGTGAGGGCAAAGTCTATGTGCCCGAGCAGGCTCGGGCTGCGATCGATGCCTATTTTTCCCAGACCAACCTCACCGCGTTGCGTGAGCTGGCCATGCAGGCCGCCGCCGCGCAGGTCGATGCCGACCTGGCCCACGGCTACCGTCAGCGTGGGCAAGAGGCGCCGGCCCTGCGCGGGCGTCTGCTGGTGGGTGTCGATGGTGACGATCAGGCCGAACGCCTGGTGCGCCATGCCAGCCGGGTTGCGCAGCGTCGGCATTTGCCCTGGAGCCTGGTGCATGTGGACAACGGGCGGCTGCGCGACGAAACCGCACGGCAGCGTTTGCAGGCGGCTCAACAACTGGCTGAGCGCCTGGGCGGGGAAGTGGTGCTGCTGCGCGCAGGCGAGGTGGCACGCACGCTGATCCAGCATGCCGGCGAGCGCCGAGCCAGCCTGGTGCTGGTAGGTCAGTCGCGGGACCGCCTGCGTCGTCGACTGTTCGGCGCAGGCGTGGCTGCGCGGTTGCTGCGCGAAAGCCACGGGCTTGAGATCAACGTGCTTGACCGCGATGCCCAGCCGGCACCGACAAGTTCGGCCGCGCGGCGGGTGTGGGTATGGCGCCACTATCTGTTGGCACTGGCCGCGACCGTGCTGGCGACGGGGTTGTCCTGGGTGGTGTCGAGCGTGTTGGCGCTGCCCAATATTTCGCTGGTGTTCCTTGCCGCCGTACTTCTGGTTGCGGTGCGCAGCAGCCTGGGCCCGGCCTTGGCCTGTGCTGCCTTGTCATTCCTGACCTACGACTTCCTGTTCATCCCGCCGAATTTTTCCTTCAGCATCCAGCGCGAAGAAGACGTGCTGACGCTGGTGTTCTTCCTGTTCATGGCTGCGCTTACCGGCAACCTCGCTGCGCGTCAGCGCCGGCAGTTGCAGGCCCTTCGCGAAACCCAGGCGCAAACCAACCAGCTGCTTGACCTGTCGCGACGGCTTACGGTCGCCACCGACCGGCAAGCCGTATTCAACGCCGCCGGCCAGCACCTCAATGGCTGGCAGGACGTGCACGTGTGCCTGCTCGAACGCAATCCCGAAGGGCAGTTGCAAGTGGCCAGCGGCCAGGCCCAGGCCCTGAGCGACAACGAACGCGCCGCCGCCGAATGGGCCTGGCAACATGGGCAGGCCGCCGGCCATGGCAGCGACACCCTGCCTGATGGCCGATGGTGGTGGTGGCCGTTGACCGTCGACGATCATCCCTTGGCCATGCTCGGTGTCCGCCCCCAGTCCGGCGAACCTCTCAGTGCCCAGCGGCGCCGGCTGCTCATGGCGCTTGGTCAACCGCTGGCCCAGGCCCTCGCCCGGGCTCGCCTGGCCGAACAACTGGAAGCCGCCCGTCTGCACGGCGAGACCGAGCAGTTGCGCAGCGCGTTGCTGGCCTCTGTCTCCCACGACTTGCGTACTCCGCTGACCGCCATGCGTGGCAGTATCGACAGCCTGCTGGCGCTGGGCGAAGCCATTCCCACCGAAGACCGCCGCGAACTGTTGGAGGGTACCCGCAACGAAGCCGAACGCCTTGACCGCTATATCCAGAACCTGCTCGACATGACCCGTCTGGGCCACGGCGGCCTCAAGCTGGCCCGCGACTGGGTCGCTCCGGCCGATATCGTCGGCAGTGCCCTGAACCGCCTACGCGTGGTGCTCGCGCCCCTGCGGGTGCACACCGAGGTGCCCGCCGAGTTGCCGTTGCTGTTCGTGCACGCCGCGCTGATCGAGCAGGCGCTGATCAACGTGCTGGAAAACGCAGCGCGCTTTTCGCCCGCCCAGGGCCGCCTCGAACTGCAGGTGTCGGTGCACGACGAGCAATTGCGGTTCGCGGTCAGCGACCAAGGGCCTGGCATCCCCGTGCCTGAACGCGAGAAAATCTTCGACATGTTCTACACCGCGGCCCGCGGCGACCGAGGCGGGCAGGGCACCGGCCTGGGCCTGGCGATCTGCCAGGGCATGATCGGCGCCCATGGTGGGCAGATCCTGGTCAGCGAAGGCATCGATGGCCATGGCACCTGCATCACTTTATGCTTGCCGCTGCCCCCACAACCCGAAGCCGAAAGCGAAACCCCATGAGCCAGTCCGCCACCCTCCTGGTCATCGACGATGAACCGCAGATCCGCAAGTTCCTGCGCATCAGCTTGGCCTCTCAGGGCTACAAGGTGATCGAGGCGGCCACCGGTAGCGAAGGGCTGGCTCAGGCTGCCTTGGCCAAGCCTGACCTGGTGGTGCTTGACCTCGGCTTGCCTGACATGGACGGGCAGCAGGTGCTGCGCGAGTTGCGCGAGTGGAGTGCAGTGCCGGTAATGGTGCTGTCGGTGCGCGCCAGTGAAGTGCAGAAGGTCGATGCGCTGGATAGCGGGGCCAATGACTATGTGACCAAGCCGTTCGGCATCCAGGAGTTTCTGGCCAGGGTGCGCGCGCTGTTGCGCCAGGTGCCGCAAGCGGGCGGGAGCGAGGTGACGGCGAGCTTCGGGCCTTTGACTGTGGACTTCGCGTTTCGCAAGGTGACGCTTGAGGGCGCTGAGGTGGCGCTGACCCGCAAGGAATATGCGTTGCTGGCGCAACTTGCCGGGCACCCGGGGCGGGTGATTACCCAGCAGCAGTTGCTCAAGGATATCTGGGGCCCGACGCACGTGGAGAACACCCATTATCTGCGGATTGTAGTGGGGCATTTGCGGCAGAAGCTGGGGGATGATCCAACCGCACCGCGGTTCATCATTACCGAGGCCGGGGTGGGGTACAGGCTGGTTGCGCCTTCCTGCTAGGGCCATTGCCGGTCAAGCTGCACCTTCGTTGTTGCGCACCATGAAAATTCCTCCATTGCTCCATCTCCTCTGAAGCGTCGCAGCCATCAGCCAACTGAGCGTTTTAGCTCAGCAACATCGCCCCCATTTACGCTTCCGTGTCAGGCGTTGCCTTAGGGCAACGCCGGTCTTTTCTTTGTACGTCAATTTTATTTTGTACAGGTATACAGCCGGGAATTTGCCGTATTCACGGCGAATAAGTCTTTGCTAAGAATAAAAAATTGTACAACGCTCTGGATTTGTACAGGTTTTGTCGGTACTGTTGATTTCCTCGCAGGAGCGCGGAACGTTCAAAGGAGTGATGAAGTCTCAGTAATGGCCCATAGCCATAACCTTGTTGCCATTCCGATAGGGGCAGGTGAAATGAACATGAATGTCGCCCCTATGCCGTCCAATGAAGAGCAGCGCTTGGCTGCGGTCGCTGAGTGGTGTGTTGCGCACCAGGACTGCAGCACCGAGCTGCGCACACTGGTCGAATGGGCCGGCCGTTACTTCAATGCGCCGATGTGCCTGATCTCGATCGTCAGCGAGCGCCAGCAGTGGTTCATGGCCAAGACCGCATTGGAGGCCGACAGCACGCCGCGGGATGTGGCGTTCTGTGCCCATACCATTCTTCAGGCGCAGCCGCTGGAAGTACTGGATGCGACGCTGGACCCGCGCTTTGCCGAAAACCCGCTGGTCACCGGTGCGCCCGGCATTCGCTACTATTGCGGCGCTCCGCTGTTGGTGGACAAGCAGGTCGCGATTGGCAGTTTCTGCATCATCGATACGGCCCCGCGTGAGGCCATGGATGATGCTCAGCGCGGGATGTTGCAGGCGTTCGCAGACATGGCAGTGCAGATCATTGCCGGTATACGCCGGCGAAATTTCTACGACCAGCCGACCGGGCTGTTCAATCGGGTAAAACTTGAATGCGACGTGCAGACGCGCCTTGAACGCCATGATGCCCTGACCGTGGTGGTGTTCGACATCATGCCGGCGCAGGTGCTTACGCACATGATCAAGGTGTTGGGCTACAACTTCGCCCACGACCTGACCCTTCAGGTGAAAGACCTGATCGTCAGCCAGCTTGACCCGGAACTTGCGTTGTACAAGATCAGCCCCACCCGGTTTGCCGTCATCGTGCATCAGCACCCTCTGGCAATGTGCGCGCGGGTAATCGGTGTGCTGAGCGACCCTGTGCAGTGTCATCAGATTCCCGTGCTCCTGGACGCCGCGGTCGGTATTTCGCCAGTCACCCGCTGCGACGACGATGGCAGCCTTGACTGGTTGCGCCGTGCGGTCGGCGCCGCTGACGCAGCCCGTGGCAACCCTGGCCGCTGCGCGCACTATCAGCCGGAGGTGGACGCAGCGCAGCGCAGGGCATTCTCCCTGTTGACCTCACTGGGGGCGGCGCTGCAGAGCGATGACGAGCTCAGCCTGCACCTGCAGCCGCGAGTCGAACTGCAAGGCCATACCTGCAACAGCGCTGAAGCGCTGTTGCGCTGGCGTCATCCGCAATTGGGGGATATTTCCCCTGCCGAGTTCATCGCCCTGGCCGAGAAAACCGCGCTGATAGCGTCGATCAGTCTGTGGGTGATGCGCGCGGTGTTGAACATCCTGCAACACGCTCAGGCGCCAGACTTGCGCATCAGCATGAATGTCACCGCGCGCGACCTGGAGAGCGCGGCATTCATGGACACCTTGCTTGCCGAGCTCCAGCACAGGGCCATCGCGCCGTGGCGCCTGCAACTGGAGTTCACCGAAAGCGTGCTTATCGAGCATCCCGAAGAAGTACGGCGGCAATTGCTGCGTGCACGTCAGGCCGGGATCGACATCGCCATCGATGACTTTGGTACCGGTTATAGCAACTGGGCCTACCTCAGCCGCATTCCTGCCACGTTCGTGAAACTGGACCGCTCGTTGATCCAGAAGGCCACGCACAGTGCCAAGGACCTCCTCTTGGTGCAGTCGCTGGTGGGGTTGGCTAACCAGCTCGGTTACCAGGTGGTGGCCGAAGGCATCGAAACCGCCGAACAGCTTACCTGTGCCAAGGCCTGGGGTTGTGCTCAGGCCCAGGGCTATTACCTGGCCAGACCCATGCCGCTGGCCGCCTTCCAGACGTGGTACTGCAACAACCGGCTCCGCAGGTCGCAGTCCTGATTTGACTCATTCGTCGCTTATCCTCAGCAGGTGCCTGCATGTTCAACCGGCAATTGAAAAACACGCTCGCCGAGCGTGAACGCGAACTGGAAAGCCTTCGGCAATGCCTGGAGCAGATAGAGCAGGCCGGTTTTTTTCTGCGGCTCGACGGCGATTGGCGGATCCTCGACTGCAACGTCGCCAGCGCTGCTGCGTTCGGCGTCACTGTGGATGCCTTGGCCGGCACCTCTTTGGGACAGTGGCTGCCCGCCCAGACCGTGCGCGGGCTGGCCAGCGCGCTTGCCAATGGTGCGCCGCTGCACGATGACATGAACCTGAACACGGTCAATGGCAAGTCGGCATGGTGGCGCCTGGGCTGGTATCCGCGGCTGGATGCACAAGGGCGGGTATGCGAGGTGCGCGCATACGGGCGCGACGTGTCGAAAGAGGTCGGGCTGGCTCGGGAGAACCAGGCGCTGCTCGACGCGCTGTTGCGCTCCAGCGCGGTCATCCAGTTCGATCTGGCAGGGCATGTGCTGGCCGCCAATGACACCTTCCTGGCGGGCATGGGATACCGGCTCGATGAAGTGGTGGGTAAGCATCACCGGATGTTTTGCTGTGCAGAAGATACCGCCAGCCCGGCATATGCCGAATTCTGGCGAACGCTCAATACCGGCCGCTACGTCACCGGCCGCTTCCGCCGCCAGGACCGGCACGGGCACGAAGTGTGGCTGGAAGCGAGTTACAACCCGGTGAACGATGCCCAGGGGAAACTGGTGCGGGTGGTCAAGTTCGCCTCGGTGGTTACCGCACAGGTCCAGCGTGAAGAGGCCATCAAACAGGCCGCGCAGATGGCGCTTGAGGTGTCGCGCAATACCGTGGGCGGAGCGTCGCAGGGCGCGGCGGTGGTGCAGCAGGTGGAGCAGACCATGCAGGGTATGACCCGGCAACTGCAATCGGCCGGCACGACGATCACTGCACTGGGGGAGCAATCGGTGTTGATCAGTTCGATCGTTCAGACCATCGGCGGCATCGCTGCGCAAACCAACCTGCTCGCGCTCAATGCAGCCATCGAAGCGGCCCGCGCCGGCGAGCAGGGCAGGGGGTTTGCCGTGGTTGCCGACGAAGTGCGAAAGCTGGCGGCGCGCACCAGCACGGCTACCGATGAGATCGTCTCGGTGGTGGCACATAACCAGACGCTCGCCAGCCAGGCCGTTGGCGAGATAGAAACCAGCCGGGATCACGCCACGCAGAGCCTGCAGCTTGCTTCGCAGGCAGGTGAGGCGATTGGCGTGATCTTGCAGGGCGCGACGGGTGTGGTGAACGCTGTAGAGCGAGTGAGTCAGGATTTGCGTTGAACCGGGCCAGCGTACTGCTCACCGGGCATCGCTCGATATCAGCGCGGTCAATGGTGGCAGACGATGCGCAGTTCCCCCTCTAGATTCGTGTGGCGTGCTGGAAGCCCCGAACAACAATAACGAGGGACCTGACTATGCCGACCGCCATCCAAGCGAACAACGCCTGGCGCATCCTGTTCTTGCTGTTCCTTGCCAACCTGTTCAATTTCTTCGACCGCACCATACCCGCCATCATCATCGAACCGATTCGCCTGGAGTGGCACCTGAGCGACTTCCAGATCGGCCTGATCGGCACTGCCTTCACCCTGGTCTATGCCATCGCTGGCCTGCCGTTGGCACGGCTGGCCGACACCGGCTCGCGCAGCCGGCTTATGGGCTGGGGCCTGATGGCATGGAGCGGGCTGACGGCAGTCAACGGCATGGTCGGCAGCTTCTGGAGCTTTCTGCTGGTGCGCATGGGGGTGGGCATCGGTGAGGCCAGCTATGCGCCTGCCGCCAATTCGCTGATCGGAGACCTGTTCCCTGCCGAGCGGCGGGCAAGGGCGATGGGTATCTTCATGCTTGGCCTGCCGCTGGGCCTGTTGCTGGCCTTCTTCACCATCGGCGCCATGGTGCAGGCCTTCGGCAGCTGGCGCGCACCGTTCTTCATCGCCGCTGTGCCGGGTGTGGTGCTGGCACTGTTCCTGTTCCTGATCCGCGAACCCGCACGCGGTGCGGCAGAAACCGTAGCCGTCTCCCAGGCTCCACTGGACCGGCCGCTGCGCCGCGTACTTCACGTACCTACCTTCGCCTGGCTGGTGCTCGCCGGCCTTACGTTCAATTTTGCTTCGTACGCCTGCAACTCGTTCATGGTGCCCATGCTGCAGCGGTACTTCGAGCTGCAACTGCAACAAGCCGCAGTGGCCACCGGGGTCATAGTCGGTGTGACCGGCCTGGTAGGCCTGACCCTTGGTGGCTGGGTGGCCGACAAGGTGCATCAGCGCTTTGCCAACGGCCGGCTGATGTTCGCCGTGCTGAGCATGCTGGTCGCCACGCTTGCCACCGCTTGGGCGCTGCACGCCGGGCGGATCGAGCTGGGCCTGTTCGTGGCGTTGTTCGGCGTGGGCTGGCTGTTCTCGTACAACTTCTACACCTGCGTGTACACCGCCATCCAGGACGTGGTGCAGCCCCGCCTGCGCGCCACGGCCATGGCGCTGTATTTCGCCGGGCTGTATCTGCTTGGCGGTGGATTGGGGCCGGTGGTCGTGGGCGGGCTTTCGGACCATTTCGCCGTCGCTGCCATGGACGCAGCGGGGGAGGTGGTGATGAGCGAGGCGTTCAAGGCCCAGGGGTTGCACGACGCGATGTACCTGATACCGGTGGCACTGATGTTGACCATGGTGTTTCTGCTGGCCGCGTCGCGGTGTTTCAGCCGCGATGCGCAGCGCATGCGGGAGGGGATGGTGGCTGACAGCGAAGCACTGGAGGGCCGCGCTGTCCAAGCCTGAGTAACATTGGCCGCGATTGGTTTCTGAGGGTGGCCAACGCTCAGACGTGGCGCCACGTCTGAGCGGCAAGGCCGTTCCGAAAGGCTGTCATGACAGCGTCAGCATCAGAAACTGGCTTTGACCGATACCATGAAGTTGCGTGGCTCACCGTAATAGTTGCCGAAGGTTTCGGTGCCGATGCTGGCGTAGTAGCGCTTGTCGAACAGGTTGTTACCGTTGAGCGCTACCGACCAGGTGTCATCGATGCGATAACCGATACGCCCATTCCAGATCGCATAGCCTGCCTGGTCGATTTTTTCGCCACTGGCGGGCGAGACGCGGAAGTTGTCGCTTTGCGCGTTGACCCCGGCACCGATAGACAACCGCTCTAACGCGCCGCTCAGGGTGTACTCGCCCCACAGGCGCAACACATGCCGAGGCACGTAGCTGTTGAACGCCGCACCGTTCAGGCTGCTGTCGATGTCGTCCAGGGTCTTGGTCTGGGTGTAGGTGTATCCCGCAAGCAGTTGCAGGCGCTCGATGATTTCCCCACTGAGCTGCGCCTCGAAACCTTGCGCACGTACCCTGCCGGCGTTGACGTAGCAGTAACCATCGGATGACGGGCATGACGAGTTGTAATCGGTCTGCGCCTGGTCTTTCTGAATAGTACGGAACAGGTTGAAGGCGCCGTTCAGTCGCCCCTCCAGCCAGGCCCCCTTGATCCCCAATTCATAGCTCTGGCCCACAAGCGGCTTGAGCGCGGAACCGTCTTCAGACCGGTAGTTGCCTTGCGGAGTGAAGATGTCCGAGTAACTGGCGTAAGCGGTAAGGTTTTCGTTCAAGTCCAGCAGTACCCCGGCGAAGGGCGTGACCTGCCCGGTTTCGCGGGTGCTGGAATGCTCCGACGTACCGGTGTTGATAAAGTCGGAGTCGGTCGTGGAGGTGTACCAGCTCACCCGGCCGCCAACCACCAGGGTCAGTGGGTCGGCCAGTTTCAAGCGCAGGGTCGAGTAGAGGCCTTTTTGTGTAGTCTTGGACTTCACCGGCCCGCCGCGAGATGAGTTGTCGATGAAGTAGCTGTCGTCGGGCTCAGGGATGAACTTGTCGGGGTTGAATACATTCTGGCGCTGCGGCAGAAAGGCCACTGAGTAGAAGTCGTCCTTGTTCGAACGGCTCGCATTCATGCCCAGCACCAGTTCATGTTGTTGGCCAAACGCATCGAAGGTGCCATCGACGTAGGCGTCCAGGCCGTAATCGACCTGGTCGTAGTCATACATGCTGCCCAGCATGCCAGTGGTATTGGTACCGGGCGTCACTGCACCTGAGGCAAACGCGTACTTGATGTCCTGGGTGTTCTTCGTATAGACGCTGGCAACCTTGAGTTTCCAGTCTTCGTTAAGCTGATGGGACACATCACTGAACACGGTGGTGCGCTGGCTGCGCCAGGTGTTCCATGAGGGGTCCAGGCAGGTTGAGCGGCTCAGCTTCAAGTCGCTGCGATCGCGGTAGCGCGGCAGGCCACCCCAGCATGGGTTGGCATCCACGTCTTCATAGGCAACGCCCAGCCCCAGGGTGGTGTCGGCATTCAGATCGAAGTCGAGCGCACCGTAATACACCTGATCTTTGCGGTTGGCGTCGTCCACGAAATAGTGGCGGCTCTGTTCGGCGATCACTGCCCGGCCGCGCAGAGTGCCGGATGCGTTCAGCGGGCCGCCGGTGTCCAGTTGCCCGCGGTAGTTGTCCCAACTGCCGCCGGACAGGGTGATGTCGGTATGCGCAGCTGCCAGGCCGCGCTTGCGCACGAAATTCACCCCGCCGGCAGTGCCGCCGGAGCCTTTCATCATGCCCGCTGCGCCGCGCAGCACTTCGACCCGGTCGTAGTACGCCATGTCGCTGCTGAAACTGTCGGCCTGGACATAGAGGTTGCCCATGTCCAGCGGCACACCGTCGTACTGATACTGGCCCGACATGCGGAACCCGCGTGAATAGAAGTATTTGCCACCCATGGTCGAGTCGTACACGGTAATGCCGGGCGTCTTCTCCATGACCTGGTCGATGGTGTACAGGTTCTGGTCGTCCATCATCTTGCGGGTCATTACCGTCACCGACTGTGGCGTCTCTTTGAGCGAGTGCTCACCTTTGCCTATGGTGACCGCGCCCGTGGTGTACGAGCCGCTGTTCTCTGTCGTGGCGCCCAGCACCTGGCCGGTGATGTTGGTTGCACCAAGTTCCATTGCCGAACCAGCGGAAGGCACTTCCCGCAGTACATAGGTGCCGTTGGACTGCGCCTGGGCTTGCAGGCCGCTGCCGGCCAGAATCCGGCTAAAGCCTTCAATGACACCGAAGGTACCTTTGAGCCCCGAGGAGCTAAAGCCGTCTGTTTGCCTGGCATCAAACGAAATCGCCGCCCCCGCCGCGCTGGCGAAGTGGCCAAGGACTTCGGTCAGGCTGCCACCAGGGATGTCGAACGACCGCACTGCGCTGTGCTGGGCCGCCACGGCTGCCTCGACCGTTGCTGTGGACCAGGCTCCGACAGTGGTTACTGCCAGCAGCGCGACTTTTACCGCGGTCGCCAGACGACCACGCTTGAATACCTCAGACATCCTAATCCCCCCCTGAAAATGATCGATGACACCCAATGGGGGATGAGCCGAACGATGCGTAAGAAAAGTGCAAAAAAGAATTTTTTAATTACTGAGGCGGGACGACAGGAGGCGACACATTGACCCAGAAACGGCTGTAACGCGTGACGCGTAATGAAAGCCCGCTTTCCAGCGCAGCCAACGCCAGGTCGGTGTCATCGATTGGGAACGCGCCAGAGACCCTCAGTTGCGCAATACGCGGATCACAGCGCAGCACGCCGGTGCGGTAGCGCGACAGGTCGGAAAGAAGTTCGACCAGGGGGCGATCAATGGCAATGATGCTGCCGTGTTGCCAGGCTCCCACCGTAGCGTCATTACGCCGTAGCTGCCCCACCGTGAGGTCGGTGAAGGCGATGGATTGCCCGGCCTCAACGCGCACTGTCAATGCGCTGCTGGACGCTCTGACTTCTACCGCTTTCTCCAGGACTGCCACCTCACCGCCCAGCGCTTGTGTGCGAACGATGAAGCGCGTGCCCAGCGCCCGGACCTCGCCATGTGTGGTGCTTACCTTGAATGGCCGCTGTGCTGGGTCGTTAGCGGTCGATACCAGAATTTCACCGCGAAGCAGTTCCAGCACCCGTTGCTGGCCGTCGTACTTGAGGTTTACAGAGGTGTCGGTGTTCAGCAGCAGTGAACTGCCATCGGCCAAACGAAAGGTACGGCGCTCACCCACTGCGGTGCGGTAATCGGCAAAAAGTTGTTGCGAGCTGTTGCTACGCCACCCCAGCCAGCCCAGCGAGGTGGCTGGCACCAATACCAGTACGCTGCGTAACAGTTGCCGGCGGGAACGTGCGGCACCGCGCAGGGCGGGTGCGGCCAGCGCACCCGGCACGCTTGCCATCTGCTCACCCACAGCGGTCATCCGCTGCCAGGCTTGGCGATTGACCGGGTCGGCAGCCAGCCAGTCGTTCCAGGCGCTGCGATCGGCGTCGGTGGCGATGCCAGACTGCAGCCGCGCGTACCAGCGGGCTGCTGCACTGATGGCCTGCAACTCGGCGGGCGAAAGGCTCATGCCAATTGCATCTGCATCAAACAGCAATGCTCCATTGCCTTTGCCATGTAGTTGTTGACGCTGCGCACGCTGATGTTCAGCTGCTCGGCAATTTGCGGGTAGGTCAGCCCGTCGAATTGCGACAGCATGAACACCTGCCTGACCTTCGGCCCCAGCCCTTGCAACAGGCGATCGATTTCTACCAGTGCCTGCAACATGATCGCCTGCTCTTCCAGCGACGGGTGCTGTGCTTGCGGCAAGGCTGCCAAGTTTTCCAGGTATGCCTGTTCCAGTGAGCGCCGACGAAACAGGTCGATCAGCAAGCCCTTGGCGATCCTCGACAAGTACGGGCGCGGCTCGCGAATGTCCAGTGCGCTGCGTGCCTTGATCACCCGCACGAACGTATCCTGCGTCAGGTCCGCGGCATCGAATGCGTTGCCCAGCCTCTTGCGTAGCCAGCCATTGAGCCAGCTGTGATGCTCGCAATACAGGTGATTGACGGCGCTACGCAGAGAGAGGTCGTTGGCGGGCATTTTGGATGGAATGGTTCGCGATTGGTAATGAATCTTATTGTCGTGCGTGGTGGGGGTGTTTGCAATAGCAAAGGTTTGCCCGAAGGCTACGCCTTTCGCGCCTTAGGCCCACGGGCGTTGTCGTAAATCATGACAAGCACGTGGGCCACCTTCCTGATTGCTTTGCCAGAGGCTTTTAGCTGGTAAAACAGCTCATCCAGGGATTCGAACTCATGCATCAAGGCTATTATCAGAGCCCAGACGGGCGATCTAGGCGGCAGCGAAACAGCCTGCTGCTCGGTGCTCTGGGTGCACAACCTCTGCCTTGATACGGGTAAAACTATCAGGCCCTGGAAGGCAGTCACCGTTCAGTGTCATGACGCAAAAACGCCGCCTCCAGCAGTTGCTGCGTATAAGCATGCTGGGGTGAATGGAAGATCTGCTGAGCCTCGCCTTGCTCCACAACATGCCCCTGCTTGATCACCATCAGTTGGTGACTCAACGCTTTGACCACGGCAAGGTCATGGCTGATGAACAGGTAGGTGAGGTTGTACTTGTGCTGCAAGTTGCGCAGCAATTCCACTACCTGCCGCTGCACCGTACGATCCAGCGCAGACGTCGGCTCATCCAGCAGAATCAACGCCGGCTTGAGCACCAGCGCCCGGGCGATGGCGATACGTTGACGTTGCCCACCCGAAAACTCATGCGGGTAGCGGTGGCGCGTGCGTGGGTCCAGGCCTACCTCTTCCAGCGCCGCGATAATTGCCGCTTCCTGTTCTGCGGCTGTACCAATCTTGTGAATCCGCAGCCCCTCACCAACGATATCCGCCACACACATACGTGGGCTGAGGCTACCAAAGGGGTCCTGAAACACCACTTGCATCTCACGTCGCAGTGGTCGCACTTGCTTCTGGTTCAAGCCTTCCAGCGCCTGGCCATGGAAGCGGATGCCCCCCTGGCTCGAAATCAGGCGCAAGATCGCCAGCCCCAGCGTCGACTTGCCAGATCCCGACTCACCCACGATCCCCAGTGTCTGCCCTTGCGGCAAGCTGAAGTTGATCCCGTCCACCGCCTTCACATGGTCAACCGTCTTGCGCAGCAAGCCTTTCTTGATCGGGAACCATACCTTCAGGTCGTTCACTTCCAGCAGCGGTGCGCCAACCGGATTATGTGCCGGCAAACCGCTGGGCTCGGCATTGATCAGCATCTGTGTGTAATGGTGCTGCGGCGCACTGAACAGCGTCGCGCAATCGGCCTGCTCGACAATCTGCCCACGCTGCATCACGCAAACACGGTGGGCAATGCGCCTTACCAGGTTCAGGTCATGGCTGATCAACAGCAATGCCATGCCCAACCGCGCCTGCAGTTCCTTGAGCAGCTCCAGAATCTTCAACTGCACGGTCACGTCGAGCGCAGTGGTGGGTTCATCGGCAATCAGCAACTCCGGCTCATTGGCCAGCGCCATGGCGATCATCACCCGCTGCCGCTGGCCACCGGACAGCTCGTGGGGCAGGGCCTTCAGGCGCTTGCGTGGCTCGGGAATGCCCACCAGCTCCAGCAACTCCAGCGTGCGCGCAGTGGCTTGCTTGCCGGTGAGGCCCTTGTGCAGCAGCAGGATTTCGTTGATCTGCTTCTCGATGCAGTGCAGCGGGTTCAGTGAGGTCATCGGCTCCTGGAAGATCATCGCGATGCGGTTGCCGCGAATCTTCTGCATGGCCTTCTCACCTTGCTGCAGCAGGTCCTTGCCTTCATAGCCGATGCTGCCGCTGGGATGGCGTGCAAGTGGATAGGGCAGCAGGCGCAGAATCGAGTGGGCGGTAACGGACTTGCCCGAACCGCTCTCGCCGACCAGCGCCAGGGTCTCACCCTTGCGGATGTCGAAGCTGATGCCATCGACCACACGGTTGACCTGTTCGCCGGTAACGAACTCCACCGCCAGGTCGCGCACTTCGATCAGGTTCTGTTCACTCATCTCACTTCCTCGGGTCGAAGGCATCGCGGGCGGATTCGCCGATGAATACCAGCAGGCTCAGCATGATCGCCAGTACGGCAAAGGCGCTGATGCCCAGCCATGGCGCCTGCAGGTTGGACTTGCCTTGGGCCACCAGTTCGCCCAGCGACGGCGCGCCCGGTGGCAGGCCGAAACCGAGGAAGTCCAGGGCGGTCAGGGTGCCGATGGCACCGGTGAGGATGAAGGGCATGAAGGTCATGGTCGAAATCATGGCGTTGGGCAGGATGTGCCGGTACATGATCGCGCCATTGCGCATCCCTAGGGCACGGGCGGCGCGCACGTACTCGAGGTTGCGCCCGCGCAGGAACTCGGCACGCACCACGTCGACCAGGCTCATCCACGAAAACAGCAGCATGATGCCCAGCAACCACCAGAAGTTGGGCTGCACGAAGCTTGCGAGGATGATCAGCAGGTACAGCACCGGCAAGCCGGACCAGATCTCCAGAAAGCGCTGGCCGGCAAGGTCCACCCAGCCACCGTAAAAGCCCTGCAGGGCACCGGCGATGACGCCGATGATGGAACTGAGGATGGTCAGGGTGAGGGCGAACAGCACCGAAATGCGGAAGCCGTAGATCACCCGCGCCAGCACATCGCGGCCCTGATCGTCGGTGCCCAGCAGGTTGTCCGCCGAGGGTGGCGCAGGGGCGGGTACGCGCAGGTCGTAATTGATGCTCTGGTAGCTGTACGGGATCGGGGCCCACAGCACGAAGCTGTCTTTTTTGGCCAGTAGCTCCCGGATATACGGGCTCTTGTAGTTGGCCTCCAGTGGGAACTCGCCGCCGAAGGTGGTTTCCGGGTAGCGCTTGAAGGCCGGGAAAAACCACTCGCCGTCGTAGCGCACGGCAATCGGTTTGTCGTTGGCGATCAGCTCGGCGCCCAGGCTCAGGCCGAACAGGATGAGGAACAGCCACAGCGACCACCAGCCGCGTCGGTTGGCCTTGAAGCGCTCGAAGCGCCGACGGTTGAGAGGGGACAAGGCCATGTCAGTGCTCCCGGCTGGCGAAGTCGATGCGCGGATCGACCAGGGTGTAGGTGAGGTCGCCGATCAGTTTCACCACCAGCCCTAGCAGGGTGAAGATGAACAGGGTGCCAAACACCACCGGGTAGTCGCGGTTGATGGCCGCCTCGAAACTCATAAGGCCCAGGCCGTCGAGGGAGAAAATCACCTCGATCAGCAGGGAGCCGGTGAAGAAGATGCCGATGAACGCCGAAGGGAAGCCCGCGATCACCAGCAGCATGGCGTTGCGGAACACGTGGCCGTACAGCACCCGCGAGCGGCTCAGGCCTTTGGCTTTGGCGGTGACCACGTATTGCTTGTTGATCTCGTCGAGGAAGCTGTTCTTGGTCAGCAGGGTCATGGTGGCGAAGTTGCCGATCACCAGGGCGGTGATCGGCAGCACCAGGTGCCAGAAGTAGTCGAGCACTTTGCCGGTGGTGGACAGCTCGTCGAAGTTGTTCGAGGTCAGGCCGCGCAGCGGGAACCAGTCGAAGTAGCTGCCGCCGGCGAACAGCACGATCAGCAGGATGGCGAACAGGAACGCCGGGATGGCATAGCCGACGATGATCGCCGAGCTGGTCCAGACGTCGAAGTGGCTGCCGTGGCGCACCGCCTTGGCGATACCCAGGGGGATCGACACCAGGTACATGATCAGCGTGCTCCACAGCCCGAGCGAAATCGACACCGGCATCTTCTCGGCGATCAGGTCGATGACCTTGGCATCGCGAAAGAAGCTCTCGCCGAAGTCCAGCTGGGCATAGTTCTTGACCATGATCCATAAACGCTCGGGGGGCGACTTGTCGAAGCCGTACATGCGCTCGATTTCGGCGATCAGGGCAGGGTCGAGGCCCTGGGCACCGCGGTAGTTGGAGCCGGCCACGGAGACTTCGGCGCCGCCGCCGGCAATCCGGCTGGTTGCGCCCTCGAAACCTTCGAGCTTGGCGATCATCTGTTCCACCGGGCCGCCGGGGGCGGCCTGGACGATGATGAAGTTGATCACCAGGATGCCGAACAGGGTCGGGATGATCAGCAGCAGGCGACGCAGGATGTAGGCCAGCATGTCAGTTGGCCTCTTGCGCAGGCGCTTCGGACACGGCTGGCGTCACCTCGGGCTTGATCCACCAGGTGTCGATGCCGATGTCGTACTTGGGCGAAACCTTGGGGTGGCCGATGTGGTTCCAGTAGGCCACGCGCCAGGTCTTGATGTGCCAGTTGGGGATCACGTAGTAACCCCACAGCAGCACGCGGTCCAGGGCGCGGGCATGGTTGATCAGGCTCTGTCGGGAATCGGCGTTGATCAGCGCTTCGACCAGTTGGTCGATGGCCGGGTCCCGCAGGCCCATGAAGTTGCGGCTGCCGGGGTTGTCGGCAGCGGCACTGGACCAGAACTCGCGCTGCTCGTTGCCTGGGGAGCTGGACTGCGGATAGCCACTGACGATCATGTCGAAGTCACGCGAGCGCAGGCGGGTGATGTACTGGGAAACGTCGACGCGCCGGATGTTCAGGTCGATGCCAAGGTCGGCCAGGTTGCGTTTGAACGGCAGCA
Source organism: Pseudomonas sp. SG-MS2 (assembly GCF_009933855.1). Taxonomy (NCBI): domain Bacteria; kingdom Pseudomonadati; phylum Pseudomonadota; class Gammaproteobacteria; order Pseudomonadales; family Pseudomonadaceae; genus Pseudomonas; species Pseudomonas sp. SG-MS2. The sequence goes on from NZ_MOMO01000007.1 coordinate 21,368, forward strand.
GGATGCGCTCGAATTCGGTCTGGGCCAGCAGAAACTCGATGGACACCGGTTTGCCGTTCTTGTCGACCATCTTGTCGTCGACGATCTTCCAGCCAGCGTCCATCAGCAGCTTGTAGGCCTGGCGCTGCTGTTCGCGGATCATGCCGCTGCCGTCGGTGACCGGGTTGTGGAAAGCCTCGCTGAACACCTGTTCGGGGACCTTGCCGCGCATAGGCTCGAGGATTTTCAGCTCGTCAGGCGAGGGCAGGCCCTGGGCGGCCATTTCGGAGTTTTCGAAGTAGCTGCCGGTGCGGGTGTAGGCGCCGTTGAACAACTGCTTGTTGGTCCACTCGAAGTCCAGCAGCAGGCTCAGCGCCTGGCGCACGCGGATGTCCTGAAATACCGGTTTACGCAGGTTGAAAATGAAACCCTGCATGCCTGTGGGGTTGCCGTTGGGCAGCTCTTCCTTGATCAGGCGGCCATCGCGTACGGCGGGAACGTTGTAGGCGGTGGCCCAGTTTTTCGCGCTGGTCTCAAGGCCATAGTCGAACTGGCCGGCCTTGAGTGCTTCCAGCGCGACGGTGTTGTCGCGGTAGGAGTCGAAGGTCATTGCGTCGAAGTTGAACTGGCCGCGGTTGAGCGGCAGGTCCTTGGCCCAGTAGTCCTTGACCCGCTCGTAGCGGATCGAGCGGCCGGGCTTGACCTCGGTGATCTTGTACGGGCCGCTGCCGAGCGGGATTTCCAGGTTGCCGCGGTTGAATTCGCGGCCTTCGTACCAGTGTTTGGGCAGCACGGGCAATTGGCCGAGGATCAGCGGCAACTCGCGGTTGTTCTTGTGCTTGAAGGTGAACAGCACGCGCAGCGGGTCTTCGGCGACGACTTGGGCGACATCGCCATAGTACTGGCGGTACAGCGGTGCGCCGTCCTTGATCAGGGCGTTGAAGGTGAACACCACGTCTTCGGCCCGCATCGGGTGGCCGTCGTGGAAGCGCGCCTCGGGGCGCAGGTAGAAGCGCACCCAGCTGTTGTCCGGGGCCTTTTCGATCTTGCCGGCAACCAGGCCGTACTCGGTGAACGGCTCGTCCAGGCTCTGGCGCATCAAGGTGTCGTAGATGGCGCTGACGTTTTCGGCGGCCACCCCTTTGTTGATGAACGGGTTGAGGCTGTCGAAACCGCCGAAACTGGACTGGCGGAAGGTGCCGCCCTTGGGCGCGTCGGGGTTGACGTAGTCGAAGTGCTTGAAGTCGGCCGGGTACTTCGGCGCTTCATCATAAAGGGTCAGTGCGTGTTGCGGCGCGGCCATAGCCGGTAGGCTCAGGCAGGCGAGCAGCAGGCTGCCTGCCAGCTGGCGCAGGCGGTACGTTGGCATCATTGGGCTTTCTCCGAAGTCTTTAGCCACCAGGTATTCAGCCCCAGGGTATAGGGCGGTGTGGTGACGAAACCGAACCGGTTGCGGTAGGCCAGGCGGTGGTTGTCGAGATACCAGTTGGGGATCATGTAGTACTGCCAGGACAGCACGCGGTCCAGGGCGCGGGCGGCGGCGACCTGGTCATCGCGGGTGCGTGCGGCGAGCAAGGTGTCGAGCAGGTGGTCGACCACCGGATCCTTGACCCCAGCATAATTTTTGCTGCCCTTGGTCGCAGCCTGGCTGGAATGGAAGTACAGCCACTGCTCAAGGCCGGGGCTCAAGGTCTGGCTCAAGGTCATCAGAATCATGTCGAAGTCGAACTGGTCCAGGCGTTGTTTGTATTGGGCACGGTCCACGGTGCGCAAGCGCGCATCGATGCCGATGCTCGCCAGGTTTTCGACATAAGGTTGCAGGATGCGTTCGAGGTTGGGATTCACCAGCAGCAGTTCCATGCGCAACTGCTGGCCTTGTGCGTTCACCAGGCGCTGGCCGTCGAGCTTCCAGCCGGCGCGGCCCAGCAGGCTCAGCGCCTGGCGCAGGCTCTGGCGGTCGATGCCGCGGCCATCGGTGTGGCTGACCTGATAGGGCTGGGTGAACAGCTTTTCCGGCAATTGGTCACGGAACGGCGCCAGCAGCAGCCACTCCTTGCCCGTGGGCAGGCCGCTGGCGGCAAACTCGCTGTTGGGATAGTAGCTGGTCGAGCGGCGGTAGGCGCTGCTGAACAGGGCGCGGTTGGTCCACTGGAAGTCGAGCATCAGGCCCAGCGCCTGGCGTACCCTGGCGTCGCTGAAGGTGGCCCGGCGGCTGTTCATGAACAGCCCTTGGGTCTGGGTCGGGATGCGATGGGGGATCTGGGCCTTTATCACCTCGCCACGGCGCAGTGCCGGGAAGTTGTAGCCGTTGGCCCAGTTCTTTGCCTGATGCTCGATATAGATGTCGAACTCGCCGGCCTTGAAGGCTTCGAACGCGACTGTGGCGTCCCGATAGAACTCGTATTCGATGCGGTTGAAGTTGTACTTGCCGCGGTTTACCGCCAGGTCCTTGCCCCAGTAGTTCTTTACCCGCTCGAACACCAGGCGCCTGCCGGGCTGCACCTGAGTGATGCGGTAGGGGCCGCTGCCAAGCGGCGGCTCGAAGGTGGTGGCCTTGAAATCGCGGTTTTGCCAGTAGTGTTTGGGCAGCACCGGCATCTCGCCCAGGCGCAGGATCAGCAGCGGGTTGCCAGCGCGCTTGAACACGAAGCGGATGCGCAGCGGGCCAAGGATATCCACGCGCTGCACTTCCTGCAGGTTGGTGCGGTAGATCGGGTGGCCGTCCTTGAGCAGCGTGCGGTAAGAGAAGGCGACGTCTGCAGAAGTGATCGGTTTGCCGTCATGCCAGCGCGCTTGCGGGCGCAGGTTGAACACCACCCAACTGCGGTCCTCGCTGTACTCCACCGATCGGGCGATGAGGCCGTAACTGGAGGTGGGCTCGTCCCCGGAAGGGTCATACATGCCGGTGCCGACCATCAGTGTTTCGTTGAGCTCGTTGACACCGTACTGCAGGAAGTTCGGCGTTGTGACCGGGCTAGAACCCTTGAAGGTATAGGCGTTGAGCGTGTCGAACGTGCCCAATGCCATGGCGCGCAAGGTGCCGCCCTTGGGCGCTTGCGGGTTGACCCAGTCGAAGTGGGTGAATGTGGCTGGGTACTTGAGCGTGCCGAACTGCGCGTATCCGTGGCTTTCGCTCACCATCGCGGCTGCGGGAAAGCTCAAGGCCAGGCTGAGTGACAGCAGGAGGGGACGTATCAAGTCGGCATCCGATCCAGAGGCGTTGGGCTTTGGTCGGGCTACAGTAACAGCTTGGCGGGGTTGGAAAAAGGGTGTGTCTGGAAGGAGATCAAGGGGCTGCGGAGCAGCCCCGGGTTGCCATCAGTGCCCCAGGTAGACGGTCAAGGTCTGGCCTGGCTTGAGGGCGTGCCCGCTGCGCGGATTCCAGCGCTTGAGGTGCTTCATCTCAACATTGAAACGTTTTGCCACCAGATACAGCGAGTCACCCTTGCGGACCTTGTACTGGGTAGAGCGCTTGGAGGATGCCGCCACCCGGTTGCCTGCCGCACTACCACCACGCAGTGCCAACACCTGGCCGGCCTTTACACGGCTACCCGATAGTTTGTTCCAGCGCTGGATATCCTTGACCGAAACCCGGTTGGCCCTGGCAATGGTGCTCAGGCTGTCGCCGCGCTTTACGCGGTAACTGCGCGCTCTGGCAGGTGCCTTGGCTTCGGCCACGGCGCGTGCGAACACGGCTTTGTTCGGCTGCAGGCTGACCAGTTGTTCAGGCTTGAGGTTGGACAGGCTGTCGGACAGCAGTTGCGCCTTGGCCGTCGGTACCAGCAATTGTTTGGGCCCATCCACGGTCATGCGCTTCTTGAATGCCGGGTTGAGCTGGATCAGTTCGTCTTCGTCGATGTTGGCGAAGGCGGCTACCCGCGACAGGTCCAGGCGGTCCTTGATGGCGACAGCTTCGAAGTAGGGCTCGTTGGCGATCGGGTTGAGGTTCACGCCGTAGGCTTCGGGGGTCAGGACCACCTGCGACAGGGCCAGCAGCTTGGGCACGTAGTCGCGCGTCTCCTGTGGCAGTGGCAGGTTCCAGTAATCGGTGGGCAGGCCGAGTTTCTCGTTGCGCTCGATCGCCCGGCTGACGGTGCCTTCACCGGCGTTGTAGGCAGCCAGTGCCAGCAGCCAGTCGCCGTTGAACATGTCGTGCAGGCGGCTCAGGTAATCCAGCGCGGCGTTGGTCGACGCGGTGATGTCGCGGCGACCATCGTAGAAATTGGTCTGGCGCAGGTTGAAGTGGCGCCCGGTAGAGGGGATGAACTGCCACATGCCTGCAGCATGGGCGCGCGAGTAGGCCATGGGGTTGTAGGCGCTTTCGATCGCCGGCAACAGGGCCAGTTCCAGCGGCATGTCGCGTTCTTCCAGGCGCTCGACGATGTAGTGCAGGTACAGGCTGCCGCGCTCACCGGCGTTTTCGAGGAATGAGGGGTTGCTGGCGAACCACAGCCGCTGCTGCTCGATGCGCGGGTTGACGTCGATGGTGTCTTGCAGGGCGAAGCCCTGGCGCATGCGCTCCCACACATCCTGCGGCGCCTGCTCGGCGGGTTTGACCGCGAGCGGAACGGGTTTGTGTTTGATCCGCGCCTGGTAGCTGTGCGCGCGAACGCTGTCGGATTCGTCGAGCTGACGGGTGCTCTGGCAGCCCACCAGGGTGGCGGCCAGCGCCAGCGCACTGATTTGGGCCAGGCGCGTCAGGGCGACTGAATGAGCGGTTCTGCGGCTACGGGAAGACATCGGCGGGGACGGGTATCCGGGCAAAAAATTTCGGCGATTCTAGAAACCGCATCCCGCTGGGTCAACCTTCGAGCACATGTTGCGATATATCTTCAGGTTATCAGAAGGTGTCCTTCCAAGACCTCAAGGCAGCAAAAACAGCGACATGCGTGGTGTTTGAATGTCCCTTCCATTCGTCAGCTTTTTGTTTAACTAATGTTTCAGAGGTACGCAGAAAGGGGTTGGTCAGCCGTTCCAGGCCGATGGTTGATGGCAATGTGATGCGATTTTCGGCGCGCAGCCGGGTAACATCATCGAAACGTTGCAGAACGTGCGGGTTTTGTGGCTCCACGGCCTTGGCGAAGCGCAAGTTGCTGAGGGTGTACTCGTGGGCGCAGTACACCTCGGTACGCTCCGGCAGCGCGGCCAACCTGGCGAGGGCAGGCTGCATCTGCTCTGGCGTGCCTTCGAACATCCGCCCGCAGCCAGCGGCGAACAACGTGTCGCCACTGAATAGCACCGGTGTCGCAGGTTGGTCGCTGAAGAAGGCGATATGACCCAGCGTGTGCCCCGGTACTGCCAGAACCTGGAAGGTCACGCCCACCGCGGTCACTTCGTCACCTTCGTCCAAGGCAAGGTCGCGGCACGGAATACGCTCGTTGGCCGGGCCGCTGACCCGCGCACCGGTCAGTTTTTTGAGCCGCTCGACACCGCCCACGTGGTCATTGTGGTGGTGGGTGACCAGAATATCCTCCAGCACCCAGTCGGGATTGGCGGCCAGCCATGCCTCCACGGGGGCGGCATCACCAGGATCGACCACCGCGCAGCGGCGTTTGGCAGTATCCTGTAACAACCAGATGTAGTTGTCGGAGAAAGCGGGTAGAGCATCGATCTGTATCATGGTGCGGATCCGTATCGCCTAGCGTGGCACATGAAGCCATCTTAGCCGCGATGGCGCGGTGCGAGAACCTTCGAGGGAGAGCGCAAATGACCGACCAACCCTTTGCCCAGGCCGACCCGGCCTGGATCGAGCTGATCAGCCTGGCCCGTGACTGGTTCCACGGCCCGCTCGGCCAGCTGATGCTCAAAGAAGAGGAAAAATTGTTGGAGGAGGAGCTCGGGCGCTTCTTCGGGGGTTACCTGGTGCATTACGGCCCCTGCGCCGAGGCTCCGCCCAGCGCCCCCCAGGTACAGCGCAACGTGCGTTTGGGCGCGCCGCTGCCGGGGGTGGAGATCGTCTGTGAGGAACAGGCCTGGCCCTTGAGCGAGCACGCCGCCGACGTGGTGGTGCTGCAGCACGGCCTGGACTTCTGCCTGTCGCCCCATGGCTTGCTGCGCGAGGCCGCCAGTGCGGTACGCCCCGGCGGGCATCTGCTGATCGTCGGCATCAACCCCTGGAGCAGTTGGGGCATACGCCACTTCTTCAGCCACGGCGCGCTGCGCAAGGCCCGCTGCATCTCGCCGTCACGGGTCGGTGACTGGCTCAACCTGCTGGGCTTCGCGCTGGAGAAACGCCGCTTCGGGTGCTATCGTCCGCCGCTTGCCTCACCGGCCTGGCAACAACGCCTGGCGGGCTGGGAACGGGTGGCAGGCGGTTGGCAGAGCTCTGGTGGCGGGGTTTACCTGCTGGTGGCGCGCAAGATGGTGGTTGGCCTGAGGCCGCTGCGCCAGGAACGCCGCGAACCGATGGGCAAGTTGCTGCCTTTGCCATTGGCCAAGGTCAACCGCACCGTGGTCAGCCCCGATACCGAAAAGCACTGAACATGAGTGGTACATGAGCGATAGCGTCGAGTTGTATACCGATGGTGCCTGCAAGGGCAATCCAGGCCCTGGTGGCTGGGGGGTCCTGTTGATCTACAAGGGCGTCGAAAAGGAGCTGTGGGGCGGCGAACGCGAAACCACCAACAACCGCATGGAACTGATGGCCGCGATTCAGGGCTTGATGGCGCTCAAGCGCGAATGCGAGGTGGTGTTGACCACCGACTCGCAGTACGTGATGAAGGGCATCAACGAGTGGATGGTCAACTGGAAGAAGCGCGGCTGGAAGACCGCCGCGAAGGAGCCAGTGAAGAACGCTGACCTGTGGCAGCAGCTCGACGAGCAGGTCAACCGCCACAAGGTCACCTGGAAGTGGGTGCGCGGGCACATCGGCCACCCCGGTAACGAGCGCGCTGACCAATTGGCCAACCGTGGCGTCGACGAGGTACGCGCCAAACGTTGAGCTGCGGTACAATCCTCGGCTTTGTAACTGATGCAAGTTGGAGCGCCCCGCGTGGAGCAGCAGCAAGATAAACGCCTGGTCATTCTCGATACCGAAACCACCGGCATGCCGGTCAGCGAAGGCCACCGGATCATCGAGATCGGCTGCGTCGAAGTCATTGGCCGGCGCCTGACCGGTCGGCACTTCCACGTCTATCTGCAACCGGACCGCGAGAGTGACGAGGGCGCGATCAATGTCCACGGCATCACCGACGCGTTCCTGGTCGGCAAGCCGCGCTTCGGCGATGTGGCCGAGGAATTCTTCGAATTCATTCAGGGCGCCACGCTGGTCATCCATAACGCGGCGTTCGACGTCGGCTTCATCAACAACGAGTTCGCCCTGCTCGGCCAGCGCGACCGCGCCGACATCTCGCAGCACTGCACCATCCTCGACACACTGCTGCTGGCCCGTGCCCGGCACCCGGGGCAGCGCAACAGCCTTGACGCGCTGTGCAAGCGTTACGATATCGACAACTCCGGCCGTGAGCTGCACGGCGCGTTGCTCGACTCGGAGCTGCTGGCTGACGTCTACCTGGCAATGACCGGTGGCCAGACCAGCCTTTCGCTGGCTGGCAATGGGGCGGACGGCGACAATGAAGGGCAGGGCAGCGGTGGCAGCGAGATCCGCCGGATTACCGGGCGTGCGCCTGGGCGGGTGATCATGGCCACTGCCGAGGAACTGGAGGCGCATGCAGAGCGCCTGGCGGCTATCGCCAAGTCGGCGGGCGGGCCGTCGATGTGGCAGGTATTGACCGAAACGCCTGCCGGTTGATGCTGAGCCTGCCCTGGCCTTATCGCCGCAACCTGGCTCCCACAAGCTCTTTACTGAACTGCAAATTCGCGTAGGAACCGGCGTGCCTGCGACAGGGCCGTACTGACAGCACCAGGCTCTACTACCCTGTGAAAGACGCTCTGTCCTTCGGAGGTTGCAGCCTGATGTACAAGGACCTCAAGTTCCCCATCCTCATCGTCCACCGTGCCATCAAGGCCGACAGCGTTGCCGGCGAGCGCGTGCGGGGGATTGCCGAGGAACTGCGTCAGGACGGCTTCGCCATTCTCGCCGCGGCAGACAATGCCGAAGCCCGTCTGGTCGCGGCCACCCACCACGGCCTGGCCTGCATGCTGATCGCCGCCGAAGGCATTGGCGACAATACTCACCTGTTGCAGAACATGGCCGAGTTGATCCGCCTGGCCCGCCAGCGTGCTCCTGACCTGCCAATCTTCGCCCTGGGCGAACAGGTCACCTTGGAAAACGCTCCCGCCGAAGCGATGAGCGAGCTCAACCAGCTGCGCGGCATCCTTTACCTGTTCGAGGACACCGTGCCGTTCCTCGCCCGCCAGGTAGCACGTGCCGCACACAACTACCTCGACGGCTTGCTGCCGCCTTTCTTCAAGGCCTTGGTACAGCACACCGCGCAGTCCAATTATTCCTGGCACACGCCCGGCCATGGCGGTGGCGTGGCCTACCGCAAAAGCCCGGTGGGCCAAGCCTTCCATCAATTCTTCGGCGAGAATACCTTGCGCTCGGACTTGTCCGTCTCGGTGCCGGAACTGGGCTCGCTGCTCGATCACACTGGCCCTTTGGCAGCGGCCGAAGCCAGGGCCGCGCGCAACTTTGGCGCCGACCATACCTTCTTCGTGATCAATGGCACCTCCACCGCCAACAAGATCGTCTGGCATGCCATGGTCGGCCGTGATGACCTGGTGCTGGTGGACCGTAACTGCCACAAGTCGGTGGTCCATGCCATCATCATGACCGGCGCCATTCCCATCTACCTATGCCCCGAGCGCAACGAACTGGGCATCATCGGGCCGATCCCGCTCAGCGAGTTCAGCGCCGAGTCGATCCAGGCCAAGGTGCTGGCCAACCCCTTGGCCAAGGGGCGCGAACCGCGCATCAAACTGGCGGTGGTGACCAACTCAACCTATGACGGGCTGTGCTACCACGCCGGGCTGATCAAGCAAGCTCTGGGCAGCAGCGCGCAGGTGCTGCACTTCGATGAAGCCTGGTTCGCTTACGCGGCGTTTCATGAGTTCTTCACGGGGCGCTATGCGATGGGTACGGCCTGCACCGAGGGCAGCCCGTTGGTGTTCAGCACGCACTCGACGCACAAGCTGCTGGCGGCCTTCAGCCAGGCGTCGATGATCCATGTACAGGACGGCGCACAGCGGCAACTGGACCGAGATCGCTTCAATGAAGCCTTCATGATGCATATCTCGACGTCACCTCAGTACAGCATCCTGGCTTCTTTGGATGTGGCTTCGACCATGATGGAGGGGCCCGCGGGGCGTTCGCTGCTGCAAGAGATGTTTGACGAGGCACTGAGCTTTCGTCGCGCCCTGGCTAACCTGCGTGCACATATCGCGGCCACCGATTGGTGGTTCAGTATCTGGCAGCCGCCTGGGGCAGAAGGCGTCGATCAGCTCGCTGCGCAGGACTGGCTGCTGCAGCCTGGGGCGCAGTGGCATGGCTTTGGCGAATTGGCGGGCGATTATGTGCTGCTTGACCCGTTGAAGGTCACCCTGGTGATGCCGGGGTTGCGTGCCGACGGCGTGTTGGACGAGCAGGGCATTCCGGCGGCAGTGGTCAGCAAGTTTCTCTGGGAGCGCGGGTTGGTGGTGGAGAAGACCGGCCTTTACAGCTTCCTGGTGCTGTTCTCGATGGGCATTACCAAGGGCAAGTGGAGCACGCTGCTGACCGAGTTGCTGGAGTTCAAACGCCATCATGATGGCAATACGCCGTTAAGCCAGTGCCTGCCGAGCATCGTTGCAGTCGACACGGCACGCTACCACGGTATCGGCCTGCGCGACCTGTGCAACCAGCTGCATGACTGCTATCGCGTCAATGCCACGGCCAAGCAGCTCAAAGGGTTGTTCAGTCGCTTGCCGGAAGTGGCGCTCAGCCCGGCCCGGGCCTATGACCATATGGTGCGCGGTGAGGTGGAAGCGGTGCCGATAGAGGCATTGCTCGGCCGTGTCGCGGCAGTCATGCTGGTGCCCTATCCGCCGGGCATACCCTTGATCATGCCGGGGGAGCGGTTCACTGAAGCTACCCGCTCGATCCTCGACTACCTGGCGTTTGCCCGCGCCTTCAACGGCGGTTTTCCCGGTTTTGTCGCCGATGTGCACGGCCTGCAGAGCGAAGCCGGAAGCTATACGGTCGATTGCGTCAAGGAATGCGAATGATCTCGACGCCGGTCTGTACCAGTTCAAAACGGTCTTCACCCAAGTGGTTGACTCGGTCGCCGATTGCCAGACGATAGGTGGTGACCGGTGCGCCCTGTACGCTGCCGTCGGTCTGCAGGGTGGACTCTTGGAACTCGTGGACGGGGTAGATACGGCCTTCGGCGTCACGGGCGTGGAATTGGCCGACCATTACTGCTGCCATTTAAGTGAAAACCTCTGAATTGCGTAGGAAATGTCTGCAGGAATAGACCGTGGATGGTACCTGGAAGTTTTCTGGCGGAGGAAAAAAACCTAAGCGCCGAGCAATGGTCATCTATAACTACAACGTCTCTTAACCCAGCAAAGGTTGGAAATCGCCATGAGCCAGGTGTATTCGGTAGCGGTCGTCGTCGGCAGCTTGCGCAAGGATTCGTACAACCGCAAGGTGGCCCGTGCCCTTTCAGAGCTGGCACCGTCCAGTCTTGCCTTGAAAATCGTCGAAATCGGCGATCTGCCACTGTACAACGAGGATGTCGAGGCTGCGGGTGTGCCCGAGCCGTGGAGGCGCTTTCGCGACGAGATCCGGCGCAGCGACGCGGTGCTGTTCGTCACCCCGGAGTACAACCGCTCTGTACCGGGCTGCCTGAAAAATGCCATCGACGTGGGCTCACGTCCCTATGGGCAAAGCGCCTGGGGTGGCAAACCTACGGCGGTGGTGAGCGTCTCGCCCGGCGCCATTGGCGGGTTTGGGGCCAACCATGCCGTGCGCCAGTCGCTGGTGTTTCTCGACATGCCGTGCATGCAGATGCCCGAAGCTTATATCGGTGGGGCGGCCAGCCTTTTCGAGGACAGTGGCAAGCTCAATGACAAGACCCGGCCGTTTCTGCAGGGTTTCATCGACAAGTTTGCCTCTTGGGTGAAGCTGAACCGGGCGGTTTGAGCCGGCCTTGTCGTCGGTAAGCCGGCCCCACAGCTACCCCACCGTTCGTGAAAACGGCGGGGTAGCTGTGGAAGCCGGCTTGCCGGCGAAAGCTGCAACACAGATCGGTCAGAACGCCTGCGGCATCTCTCCCTTGGCCAACCGCCGGTTGATATCGGCGACCACCTCGGGCAGTTCATTGATGGTGTCGATCAGGTAGTGCGGGCGTGACCCTGCGAACAGCGCATGAATGCGCTTGCGCTCACTCTCCAGCTTCTCAGCGCTCAACGCCTGGTACCCTTCCCAGGTCAGCCCGAGCGCGTTGCCCGAGCACACCAGTGCCACAGTCCACATGCCGGCACGGCGGCCTTCGAGGATGCCCGGCACGGTGTCGTCGACCTTGACGCAGGCCGCCACGTCGTCGATGCCCAGGGCGATCACGTTGGCCAGTGCCTGTGCCGGCCACGGGCGGCCGTTCGGGGTTTCGTCGGTGGCCACCACGTGGTCGGCGACATAGCCGTTCTGGGCCGCCAGCTCCACCACCTTGTCCATTACCACTTTCGGGTAGCCCGAGCATGAGCCGAATTTCAGGCCGTCCCGGCGCAAGCCGGTGAGGGTGTCCAGAGCACCGGGAATCAGCGCCGAATGCACGGCGATCTTCTCGATCTGCAGCGGCATGAAGCGGTTATAGATGGCAGTGACGTCATCGTCGGTCGGCGTGCGGCCGAACACGTTGCGATAGCGTTCGGCAATTTCCGGCACGTCACACAGGGTACGAATATGGTCCCACTTGCCCATGCCCATCGGGCCGCGGGCTTCTTCGATGGAAACCTGGACGTCGAACTCGGCGAAGGCTTCGACGAAGATCTGGGTCGGGGCGAAAGAGCCGAAGTCGACCACGGTGCCGGCCCAGTCGAGGATGGCGGCTTGCAGCTGGGTGGGGTTGCTGTAGTTCATGTGCGCTATTTCCTGAAATCGGATGGGCAGAGGGTCAGATGTCCAGTACTTCCATTTCCCGCAGCACGTCGGCCACGGCATTCACAGCAGCTTGCATGCCGTCCGGTCCGACCACGCCGATGCAGCCGACGCGGAAGGTCTCGACCTGGGTCAACTTGCCGGGGTAGAGGATGAAGCCCTTGGCCTTGACCCGTTCGTAGAAGTCCTTGAACTGGTAACGGGCGTCATTCGGGGCGTGGA